>NZ_JCAJRU010000001.1:0-108964 GCF_059447605.1 Paenibacillus sp. N119s
ACATCGGGCAAATGCGGTATAACCTGCTGACAGGGGTTCAAATAGACGATATATTTTTAGAGAAAGAAGGATAAATAAATCTTGAAAAAATATGTATTAAATACAAGTAGAATAGCTTTATTTGCGATGACAATCTTTCTTGTGCTACTCGTTGGCTGTACAAAACAGGGGGCTTCAATTCCGCCTACTGAGAAGGAGCCGCCAAACTCAAACGCAGCGAATGTGGTTTTTAAACAGCTTGAAACCAAGTTTGACGCGCGGCTGGGCGTATATGTTATTGATACGGGAACAGGGAAAGAGGTTGCCTATCGGGCTGATGAACGTTTTGCCTATGCATCCACCTACAAGGCACTGGCAGCAGGCGCGGTCCTGCAGCAGAAGTCTAACGATGAACTAGGCAAAGTCATTAAGTTTGCCAAGGATGATCTGGTCACGTATTCACCGATTACGGAACAGCATGTGGATACCGGGATGAATCTCAAGGAAATCAGTGATGCGGCCATTCGTTATAGCGACAATACGGCAGGAAATTTGCTGTTAAAGGCGCTCGGCGGACCCGAGGGGTTTGAAAAAGCGATGAGAGACAACGGTAACACTGTGGTTATGGCCAACCGTTATGAGACAGAGTTGAACGAAGCGATTCCTGGGGACCTCCGTGATACGAGTACGCCCAACGCCCTTGCCAACAGCTTCAAAGTGCTGACGATTGACGATTCCATGCCTAATGACAAACAAGAGCTGCTTATCGGCTGGTTAAAGGAAAATACTACCGGTGACGAACTAATTCGGGCGGCTGTGCCAGAAGGCTGGGTAGTTGGTGACAAGACAGGCGCAGGAAGCTATGGCACACGCAACGATGTTGCCATCGTATGGCCTCCGGATCGGGAACCGATCATTATTGCCGTAATGTCCAGCCGTGATACCGAAGATGCAGAGTACAACAATACCCTAGTCGCTGAGGCAGCCAAGGCGGCCTTTAAGGCTCTGGAGTAAGCGTAGCGGAAATATAAAGGTCAAATAGCCGGGTTCATTGAAAGGCAGCGGTACTCCCACTCAAACGAGTAAGGGTGTACTACTGCCGTTTCTTTTTCAGATTCGTTTTTAGATTCCTGGGATTATAGTTGCAAACTTATATAATCAATCTAAGTGAAGCACGGCTTTGCCCGAGAATTTCCGTTCCTTAAGATTACAGGCAACCGTGTCAATTTCGGTCCAAGGCGCCTCCACTTGGATTCGTGGGATTAACCGCTCATCTATGACCAGCCGGGCCAGCAAACTCAGATCGTCCGCGACTGATTGACGAGTGAGTTCCTCACCTAAAAAGAAGCTGTACAAGGTTCTTCCTCCGCTGGTCACCATATTCTTCATATCGATCATTGCGGTATTTGAAGAGGAAAATCCTACCGCAACGCAAATCCCTTGGGGCGCTAGCTGCGGCAGCAACGCCGCCAGTGTATTGCCGCCTACTGAATCGATGATCAGATCGTACGGCCCAAATTTGCTGGCTGATGAAATTGCGGAATATCCAATGATCACTTCGTCGGATCCGACCTCCCAAACAAGCTCCGCCTTTTCTTCCGTGCTTGCCGTACCTACAACGTATGCGCCGGATTGGACCGCAAGCTGATGGGCGAATAGCCCAACTCCGCCGCTAGAGCCTGTAATGAAAATCCGTTTGCCAAGCAGCATGCCGCCTTTTCGAAGTGCATAAAGAGCCGTGAGCCCTGCTACGGGGAGGGTAGCCGCCTCTGTAAAAGTGAGTTTGTCGGGGATTTCGGCCACCAACGATACGGGGGCAGCCACTTGCTCGCTCCAGGCTCCCTTCGGGAGCAAACCAACAACCCTGGCCCCTTTTTGCGGTCCTGCGCCGTTCTCTGCCGGCTCGATGACAATCCCGGCGAAATCCCAGCCAGGACGGCTAAATATTTCCTGATTTTTAGCGTCACTCACTTCACCACGGTTGAGTGAGACGGCCTTCACTTGCACAAGCGCTTCCCATGGCTTAGGCTGCGGGGCGTCAACTTCCTTGAAGGCCAAATGAGACGGAGCATGCGGATCAACAACAATAGTACGAATCATATCGGTTTTCCTCCATGTTGGTTATGGTCATTAGATGACCTTCATTTCAATGAGGAGTATACTTTAAATAAAGGTTCGGCCCAAGTGCAGAACTACACTTCATAAGAGAAGGGAAGAGAAGATGGATATAGATACGGAGAATTCCAGACATAGAATCGTAATGGGAGAAATTGAAGCCCTGCGGATAAAACGCCAGCAAAAGCTTGTCGATCGACCTCAACCGTCCTTGAAACGATTTACTCAACAAGAGCTGAACGACGAGGCTTTTCCTTCGTATAAAAATCTGCTGGTTGGACGTACCCGCCGCATACCGACCCGCCAGACGATAATAAATATTGCAGAATATCTTGAGTGTACATCCGACGAGCGTAACGATTTGCTTTTGGCAGCCGGTTTTCTTCCAATTCAGACCGAATTGTATGGACGGTCGTTAGAGCGTGCATTAGAGTGGGCTCAGGAAACGATGAGGAGTATTCCTTTTCCTGCCATGGTCGTAACACATACTCAGGACATCAAGGGATTAAATGAGCCGTTTCATCAATTGTTCGAAATCCCTCTCGACCGTTCATATGATGAGTTAATGAATAGGGTCGATTTACATTTTAATTCTGGTTTTCCTATCCGGTCCCGCTCCACGTTTGACAAGGCGTCGTTTAAGCAGTGGGAGGAGCACATCATAAACGGAATACAAGCCTTTAAGAGTGAGCACATGCTCTCGCGTTATGATGCGTGGTATCAAAAATTGCTGGATAGAGTTCAGAAATATAACGCATGCGAATATCTAAGTGTGCCGGATGTAGGGGGAAATGTTGATCAAATACAAACAATTCTAGCCAGAATGGAAAGCTCCGGAGACCTTATTCCCGTACGCTACAGACAGGTATCGATTTCCGCAGGCGGCCGCTTATATCCGCAAATTGAGGTTTTCCTGCCGGTAGATTCTGCCGCGCGCACAGTTTTCGAGAACCTAGGATGTCCAGTTGATTGTGCATTTGTCTAATCCGACACTTACAAGAGAATGGAATCAAAAATTTATTGGTAGCTGATAATTCCCAGTGGTTTATTAAACTCCCTCAATATGATTTAGTTTTCTCACTCAGGCTCATGAATTCGCAGGATTTCACCGGCAGCTTCTGAATATTTGGCCAGAATTTTGCGAATTCCCCGAGCGGTATATTTTTTCTTCCATGATGATTCACGCTTAATAGCCGCCTAGTTGAGGCTTTTTGTATTTTAACGATATAAGTTCTTGTCAGAACCAGAAGACAAGAACTTATATCGTTAGCCGAAAAAGACAAGAACATATATGGTTAACCGTAATGATATGTGTTATCAATTAATCAATCATATAAACTTTACTTGAGATAAAGATGACTACGTGGCTTTTTGGGCTATTCGTCTTAGGTACAGAAAAGCACACAAGTTGGCTATAAGCGCTACCACGGCCAGTCCCCAGAATAGGTTTGCATACGCTTGGCTAGCCGGAAGATGCTTTTGCCATTCCATTGCGCTAGATATCACGGCAATACTGAAAGCGCCGCTGATAAACTGCATCAGTTGGAACAATCCCGTGCCTGAGCCAATTTGGGAGGAGGGTAATATGCAGGAGATTTCGTTTGACACACTACTGCTGATGATGGCAAAGCCTAAGTTCATCAGCATGTACACGAAAACATTCGCTACCCAATATTGGGTACCCACTCCTGCGAACAATACGGCCGCCAATAGTATGACCATAGAAGTCGTACGCAACATATTGCTGTTTCCATGCTTGTCGATCATCGCCCCGATCATTCTTGATAGCAATGTGGACAAAATAGCCCCCGGAAAAATAACAAAACCGGCCTGACTTGCGCTCAAACCAAAATGTTTCAATAGCATTAGCGGCAACAAAAACAGCGTGGCAAAGTTGCATAAATAGGATAAGACCCCGATTAAGGCAAGCACAAGATAGGTTCTGTTAGCCAATAATGACGGTAGCACAAACGGGTGCTTCGCGCGGCGGATACGCAGAGTAAAGACGAACAGACCTGAGATTCCAATCAACAAGGCAATGGGATGATGATTGGTTAAAAATAACAACAGGCCCGCCTTACCTGTGCTCAGTGCCACTGTCCCCAGTAAATCGAAAGACCGTTTGGACAGCGACTCTTTTGGAATATAACGCACGAGTAGCGGGGCGATGCACAACAGCAAGGATGTAATTGCAAATAGATACTTCCAACCGATATATTGCACCACAAAGCCGCCAATCACCGGACCTAGCCCAAACCCCAATGAAACGGAGGACATGATGAACGTCATCGGTTTTCCCCTCCGCGCCAGCGGTACGTAACGGGTCAGAAGAACGATGGACAAGGAGAGCGCCGCACCGGCACCGGCAGCTTGTACAACGCGGGCTGCAAGCAGCACCCAGAAATGGTTGCTCAGCATCGCCCCAACCGACGCGCCTCCCGTCAAAACCAGACTAATAGCGAACAACCGCTTCAACGGAACAAAATCAGACAACCGACTGTAGGTGATCGACGAGATGGCGAACATGATAGAATAGCCGGTGACCGTCAACGAAACGATAGATGACGGCAAGTTAAAATAATGGCTTATATCGTTTAACGCCAAATTAAACATGGCCGTATTCATCGAGACCAACACAACGGTAATGCAAAGCAACGTAATAATGACGCCTTCATGGGGGAGAAGGAGCACTTCGTTTTTCTCGACCTTCATATTGTTGTTGAGTACGTCCTTCATGGATTTTCCTTCTTTTCATCTTTTGATTTTGGAAAGTTATTACCTAGCGATCTTAGCGAAGTACTCCAGAGTGCGAACCAGTTGGGCTGTGTAAGACATTTCATTATCGTACCAAGCTACAGTTTTCACCAGTTGCTGGTCACCGACTGTCAGAACTTTCGTCTGCGTGGCGTCGAAGAGCGAACCAAATGTGATGCCTCTGATATCGGAAGATACAATTTCGTCTTCCGTGTAGCCGTAAGTATCTGGATCGGAAGCTTCTTTCATTACAGCGTTAACTTGCTCAACCGTTACCGTGGTATTTAAAACGGCAACGAGTTCAGTCACGGAACCTGTTGGTACAGGTACACGTTGGGATGCTCCATCCAGTTTGCCCTTAAGTACCGGAAGAACCAGACCAATTGCTTTTGCGGCACCGGTGGAGTAGGGAATGATGTTCTCCGCAGAGGCGCGCGCAGCGCGGAAGTCGCCTTTTGGATTCGGAGCGTCAAGCGTGTTTTGGTTGCCCGTGTAAGCGTGAACTGTCGTCATTAGCCCAGATTGGATACCAAACTTGTCGTGCAAAGCTTTAGCCATAGGGGCCAGGCAGTTCGTTGTGCAGGAAGCACCGGAAATAACCGTTTCCGTTCCGTCCAGCGTGTCATGGTTCACGTTGTATACGATCGTTTTCATATCGCCTGTAGCAGGGGCGGAAATGACAACTTTCTTCGCTCCGCCTTTCAGGTGAAGCTCGGCTTTTTCTTTCGTAGTGAAGAAGCCTGTACATTCGAGAACAATGTCAACGCCAAGCTCTCCCCAAGGGAGTTCTTCAGGATTCCGTTTAGCCAAAACCTTAACCTCTTTGCCGCTTACATTGAAGGATCCGTCATGGACTTCAATGTTACCGTGAAAAGTGCCTTGCGTTGTATCATATTTGAGCAGATAAGCTAACATTTTAGCATTCGTAAGGTCGTTAATCGCTACAACTTCGACACCTTCCACATCTTGAATTCGGCGAAAAGCGAGTCGTCCGATCCGTCCAAAACCGTTAATGCCTACTTTTACAGTCATTGAAAAATCCCCCTAAATGTTTTAATTTTTTCAAAACAGGCGGATGCCTGTCATGAAATCAAAGAAGTCAGCTCTTCCATAATCAGTGCACCTACGTACCTTTGGTGAATGGCCCAGCCCAGTGCTATTTCATTTTGGAATGGTTTGCTGTATAATAAAAGAGACCGATTGGTATCTTTTATATTATCATGATTCTAGTAAATGACAAGACACAATTGTATAATTTGTTTAAACAAATGAAATAGAAAAAGTTCATACGGAGGAGCGCATGAAAAAAGGGGATAGAACACGGGAGCACATCATTATAAAATCGGCTGAAATTTTTAACCAGAGAGGATATGCCGGTACATCGCTAAACGATATTATTGCCGACACCGGAATCAAGAAGGGGGGCATCTATCGACATTTTGCCAGTAAAGACGAGATAGCGCTTGAAGCCTACAATTATGCTGCTAGCATGGTCACCAGAAAATTTTTAGAGGCGGTTGATCAAGAGCAGTCTGCGTCAGGAAGGTTGATTGCTTTTTTTCGTGTTTATGAGGATGTTATCAACGATCCGCCATTTATTGGAGGGTGTCCCATGCAGAATACGGCTGTGGAGAGTGACGATACTCATTCGGAGCTTTGTGGTCGGGCAAGGCAAGGGTTGCATACCTTCTTGGATATGATGAAAAGTATTATTCGTGACGGCATTCAAGCTGGGGAGTTTAGAGAAGATCTGGATGTGGATGCGCTAGCATCATTTGCATTTTCCTTGTTGGAGGGGGGGATTTTGCTCAGCAAGTTGGATGGGGATAACAAGCACATGTTGATGAATATAAAAATCTTCTCGTCCTATTTGCTGCAATGCTGCTTAAAGACCAGTTAATCTGGTGTACTGGCACATCGGAATGAACCGGGCATAATCGATGACAGCTCAAGTAGGGCTGCATTCAAAATATATCAAGGACAGATTAAATACCTGGAAAATCTCCAGTGATCTAGGATTGACAGCAAAGCATACAATTTAAAACAAAAAAATAATCCCTAATTGGGGTTATTTTTTAACAAGTCCTCAGTGATGTCGTTTATGGAGGCCGTCGAGGCTCGCCATACGCTATCTGCGGCGGACCTTCGAACACACGGAGAACTGCAACAAAAAGCAATGCGATGGTTATTTGAACAAGGCTTTATTTTTGTATCGGAACTGGTCCTACGAGAAACAAGAGCTTAAAGGAAAGACGGATGCAGGCTTACTTCTTCCGGCTAAGCGAGGCAATTCACTTGAAATAGCCGTGACATCCTCCCTAATGTACAGTGACAACAAGTTTACCCCTACTAGGTCCTTGCTCAATATCATAAAGTATATCCCAAAGTTGAATTATCTCTTACAACAGAATTTTCGGGCGAATTGATCGATAAAATCAAACATTTCGAACTAGACGCGGCGTTTGTAAAAGCCCCAGCCAACGATCCTGATATTGTTAAAGAGCTTCTTTATGAAGAAGAACTTGTACTCATTTTAAACAGTGATTACAATGACATTGAAAAAGTACTCGCGAAGCCTTTTCTGATGAACACTAAAGGCTGTTTTCAACGAGAACTGCTCGAAAGTTGGCTAAAATCCGTTGGTATCCATTCCGTAAGGTACATGGAATTCAATCATCTCGACGCCATCGTCCAAGGAGTAATTAGCAGGCTTGGATCATCGCTTGTTCCTTATTCCGTCATTCAGAGATATATAGGTGAAAATAAGTTACGATACTTTCCACTTCCAGCCAAATACAAAACAATTCAGATCAGCCTAATTAGAAAAAAGGATAGCTTAATGACATCAGCGTTTGAAAAGTTTGTTCAAGCTTTTAAAACTTATGTATGGACTTTAAAAAGCAGAAAGCACATCTGAAGGAGAGACGAACTTTATTGGGCACATTAACTTTTGGTGTATTATCATAGCTGCTGCAAGACCAATAAGGAGTCATCTGTTATACTCGTGTATTCTTGATTGCCATATTGCCAATTCACTTTTTTCAGAACAAATGTTTTTTTGTTACTTCGCTTAATGAGGTTGGATCCACAAGTCCCCATTGATAACCACCAAGCACTCTACGCCTATTATTATTATTTATTAACAGCAATGGTCTGGGAATGTGCAATGTTGTATCTGGGTGCGTGCTCAGTGATCATTTTTTGAAGTTTACGATCTCACAAGAAACCAAAATAAGGTATTCATAATTGCAAAAGATTCTGAAGAAATGGTAGGGTGATAGGGATGAGAAGACTTGTGTCTGGTATGTCAGTAGACAACGAATTATTTTCTGATATTGTCAGGTATGAAGACGAAACTATAAGGGGAACGACCATAATAAACTCGAATGTTGGTTCACCTATATTTTGGAGCTGTAACCTGCATCATCTTGTTTTTGATACCTGCGATCTTACGAACGCGAGATTTTTTGCCGGTAGTACGATTGATAATTGTACATTTATTCGTTCAGACTTGCGCTCTGTTGGCATTGCCAGAGACGAAGCTGTTTTCACCAATTGCGAATTTTCCTCCTGCGATATGAGAGGGATGACATTGGAGAATGCTACGTTTATCGACTGTACCTTTTATAAATGTAGATTCAATGACCGGATTTTACAAGCGGCGAATATCGTCAATTGTTCCTTTGCCGGCAAGCTAGTGGATATTACGTTTGAGGGAAATGGCAAACAAAAGCTAATAGCCAATTTTGAAAACTGCATCCTTGACGGTGTTCGTTTTGTGAACTGTGACCTGACGCAATGTACTCCGCCAAAATCCAAAAATTATCTGTATGTTGAACAGGTATCCGCACGTGTGAAAAATGCTTTGACGAAGATAGACGATGACCCTAGTCTATCTGACGATGATCGGAAAGTACTGGTACGCAGTCTGCGCAAGCTTGAGTATATGGAACAATATATTTTTAACACGGCGCATATGAAGAAAATATATGGTGATGTTTTTGTTGAGCGATTTTTCAGTAGTCTGGAATGTAACAATGCGTAGACCTAAACAATAGAAATTATATAGGATAATGACGGGAACAGTATATATGTAAAAGGAGTTCGCTTGAAATCATTACCCTCGGCGGATCACTGTATGGTAGTTGGATAGTCTATTATGTTAAATTGAACAGCATACAATGGAACTGATCTCATGTTTGTTGATTTAAAACCAATAATAGGGTAGAAGATATTTGAACAACACTGAAAACAGGATAGAGGCATAAATGGTGCTATTTACACAACACAGGGCTAAAATTGTGAGGATTCATGCAGGATCGTGTATCGAAGGAACAGTATCGAATACGCCAGGAAGTTTTTTTATCAGCATCAATAGATGCATTGCCGGCTAGAATAGTTTCGAGAAAGCACAGGGAATCTGAAGTTGAAACTTTAACAGCAACACAAGCAAGAATTTGTTCTTGTTTTTTTATGCTGAATTATCGGATACTCAAATTTATCCAGAGGAGCTTACCCTTGAAAGGGGAGTGGTGGATAAACGATAAAAAGACCCTAACTGGTCGTATTGCTCAAATAGATAGAAAAACTGTTCCTATCAGGGAGGAAGTTCGTTTTTTCTTTTTAAGGATTTATAAAATTAGTGTAGTCGACTCTTAGCTGGCTTAAGATTAATAGAGTAAAACTGAATGCTTCCTTAAGTTATTTTCTCGAATTAGATGATTAAGGATGTGGCACGTCAATCAAAACTCAATTCTTCTTTAGAGGAAAATATTCAAAAACTGTATGAGCGGGGATTCATAAAGTGCGTCGCGATAACCATCAGAAGCAAAACAAACGAAGAAACGTTTGTTCAAGTGAGTTTGACACTAGCCGCAATAAGTGCGGAGCGTATCCGCCCTTATTGTATTGTTGGATTCTTGACACTGGGAACATTTTGTTCTCTGAAGTCTAATCAAACAAAAACGCGCCTGAACCATTGTGGTTTTGCGCGTTTTGCCGGGACGAAATACGGTGTCATGACGGAATGTTCATAGCGGTCTGAATGTTTTTCAGATCGAGTTGAATTTGCTCTGTAAAATGGTAAGGATGGTATAGCCCCCGCTCCATCATGTAGATTGTTATCTTTTCATGGGAGTCTAAGGCTTCGTCGAGCTGTTTCATCAAAATTTGCTTGATTTCGGGGGTGGCACATTCGGTCACGGCCATGGCGTAGTTTCTGACACCGCTCTTGGCGTTCATCAAAAAATCCATTGCGATGACTTCGTCGGTCAGTGTATGAAGCCCTGTGATGTGTTCTAATATTGTGTTCATGTTTTTATCTCCTATAGGGTCATTTTAGACAACACTCCATCGAGCTCCTGAAGTTGCTGCTGTGATAATTGCACGTCTTGCTGCAAAATTTGCATGAGCTCCGGGTCTGTCACGAGAGCTTGCATGGTTTTGGATTTAGTGTTGCAAACGGTCTTAAACGCAGCTATTTCATGAACCTCCAGCATCTCATGCAAAGCATAATTGGAATTCATTCGGATTGTCCTCCCATGTATCTATCCATATTCAAGGCTTTAAGACAACTTTGATGCAATTGTCCGTTTTCGTATCGAACACTTCATAGCCGCGCTTAGCCTCGCTGAGCGGAATGACGTGCGTAACAATGTCTCCAGGGTCCACTTTGCCCGAAGTAACCAACTCGTACATATACGGCATGTAGTGAATGACCGGAGCTTGTCCGGAACGAATATTCACGTTGCGCTGCATGATGTCGCCGAGTGGGAATCCGTTATAACGTCCGCCGTATACCCCAGTGACTTGGATGGTTCCGCCTTTGCGGACAGCCTGAGACGCAATGATAAATGCGCTCATGGTGCCACCTTGAAGCTTCAAACCACTGGCTAGAAATTCGAGGTCGCTCATCTTGCCGTCCATCCCCACTGCATCAATCACGACATCGGCACCGCCTTTGGTCATTTCCTTGAGAGTGTTGCCGATATTCTTATCCTGTTCGAAGTTTACGATTTCCACATGGTTCGTTCGCTTCGCATGCTGTAAGCGGTAATCGACATAGTCGACGGCTATGACCCGCTTTGCTCCTTTCAGCCAGCAGAATTTCTGGGCCAGAAGTCCGACCGGACCGCAGCCGAGCACGATGACCGTATCTCCATTCTTTACGCCGGCGTTATCTACGCTCCAAAACGCCGTCGTCATGGCATCGGCAATCAAGCTTAGCTTTTCATCCGGTTGTTCGCAGTTTTCAGGAATCTTGAAGTGGGTAAAATTTGCAAACGGAACTCGTAAATACTCGGCTTGCCCGCCAGGGTATCCGCCGGTCGTTCCGGAGTAGCCAAAATATGCGCCCATATCTCCGTGTTCGTTTGACTTGTCACATTGGCTTTCTAGCTGATTTTTGCAAAAAAAGCATTCTCCACATGCGATGTTGAACGGGATGATTACTCGGTCGCCTTTCTTTACATTTGTCACACCGGGGCCTACTTCTTCTACGATCCCCATCGGTTCATGCCCGATGACATAGTTCTCTTGAAGGTTAGGGATCATCCCGTGAATAAGGTGAAGGTCAGAACCGCAAATGGCGGTACTGGTAATCTTTACGATCATATCGTCCGGCTTCTTAATCTTCGGATCAGGCACCTCTTTGACCACGACATTTTTAATCCCTTGATACGTTACCGCCTTCATGCTTTATGTCCTCCAATATGTTCATCTGGGGTCCGATCAAACATCCCTTTACGCGACGTATCATCCGAGAACAAATTCATCTGCCCGATCATCACCGTATTTTTCGCCGAAAGCTGGTCGAGTTGGTACTGTTCGTTCAGTTCGTAAGGATGAAACCATTTTTTGCGAATCATGAGCTCTGAGACTTCTTGGTGCATTGCAATCCCCTGCTTAAGATGATTGCGCAGCAGCGCTCTTACATCTGGAGAAGCCGTTTCCGTCAGGGCGATGGACAAATTTCGCACCCCCTCCTTGGCACGAAGAAGGAAGTCCATTGCAAAAGTCATGTCTGCCATTTCCGGCATGTTTAATGAATTAATCGGGTCTAAATAATCGGTATTCATTTGCGTTCCCCTTTAATGTGTTATAGGTGTCGGGCTATTCGGAACAGGTGCTTGGAAAGGAGCTCTTGCATAGATTGCTTGCAGCTCAGCGATCTGTTGTGTGGATTGAATTACGTCTTTCTGCATTAACGCTTTTAACTCTTGGTCAAAGACTAAGCCCTGCATAAGTTTTGACTTAGCGAGGCAGAGCGTTTTAAAATTTAACGCTTCATGCAGTTCCATCGATTCGTGCGGCGCTAACGCTGGAGTATTCATTGACAAATTCTCACCTCCTTTTTTCACCAAAGTTAGATTTCCCAACGCATCGCATCTTATACTAAAGTTGATTGCTGGAATTGTGTGATCCATATACTCCTATTTAGTTGCAGGAATACAAACAAAATATCAACTGCATACTTATTACTGTTTAAATTAATGATCTTTGCTTAAGGGAGGAGGACACACCTTGCCTAATGGAAACAAAATTGATCTAGCCACTGAAGGTGCAAGAAAACCGGCAGAAAGTGCACTTAACTCGAGCGGCAATACGCTGGAGAAACATGCTTCTAACGCGGTTTCTGAGGTGCAAACGGCTTTAAATCAGGCGATGAACTCGATAAGTAAACCTAACGCGGCAACAAATTCACAAGCTTTGGAGACGGCCCGGCGGCAATTAACTCAGGCAGCGGAATTTTTAGATCAAGCGCAAACTTCAGCAAACGCATTACGTCTGCCGGACCAACAATAAAATGCTCTTGGCTCAGTTAGACTTTCAGACGAACTACTTGCCAAAGGCAACGGAGAGTCACCGTCAAAAGGCTTCGGCTTGCGCCGAAGCCTTTTGTTTTTTGAGATGTCTTGGACATTTTCAAAAAACTTAATTAAATTCGTTATTATTAAGCAGTGAATCCCCATTTATACAATATGCCGGCTTTGATCTCTTCCTGAAGTCAGCCTATCTTCATTTTAGAAATTATATCGACAAAAATTAGCTCATCTACGTATTTGAGCACCGCACACTCATTCAAAAGATTAGTATTACAGGCAGCAAAGTGAAATCCGCATCGCCAATGTGTCGCATGATGCCACTTACCTGCACGGATGTTGATGACTAACCAGCTACAAACTGGTCGGCATCATAAAATTGAGGCGCAACAACCAGCAGAGGGTTACTCTACTCTGCGTCTATGTTTTGGTTAGAAAAAGAATCAGCTAGGCATTAGAAAAAGTTTTAAACATATTATAGGTAATATCCGTTCAAATATGGTGGGGAGGATATCAAAAAACCTATGTTGCCTATGGAAGAATATTTCGGTAAGTTAGAACTCGTTTATTCATTTTATGGGGCTATGCCTACAGGCGTTAGTGTGTCAGAAACCGGGCGTATCTTCATTTGCTTTCCGAAATGGGGAGATGACGTTAGATTTACGGTAGCGGAAATTGTTGAGGGTCAGTTGCAGCCTTATCCTAATTTAGAAACGAATTTGATCAACCCATTGAATATCGCTATGTCCTTCATCAGTGTCCAAAGTGTTGTTGCAGATGGAAGGGGAACCCTGTGGGTACTGGATACCGCTGCACCAAATTTTTCTGAGCCAATTAAAGGAGGGGCAAAATTAGTCGCGGTAGATTTAGAAACAAATACAATAAGGAAAGTATATATATTTGCAGATGATGTAGTCTTGCCGACAACGTATTTGAATGATGTCCGATTTGACTTTCGTGTAGGTAAAGCAGGTTACGCATATATAACGGATTCTTCTTCCAATGGTCCAGGCGCTATTATCGTCGTAAATTTAGAAAACGGAAATGCGTATAGACGGTTGCATGGAGCCAGCTCAACCTCACCCGATCCTTATTTTCTACCGAAAGTGGAAGGCAAAATTTTGATGAATCGAAACGCGGATGGTTCGACATCTCCCTTTCGATTGGCCTCTGATGGTATAGCCATTTCCCCTGATGGAAAAATGTTATTCTATTGTCCATTAACCAGTCGCCAGCTATACTCGATTTCAACAGAATCGTTAAGAGACAGAACGATACCGGATTTCAAGTTAAGTGATCTTGTGCAGTATTGGGGAGAGAAGGGGGCATCTGATGGGATGATCACGGACGCAAAAGGAAACGTTTATGCTGGAGATTATGAAAACGATAGTATTCGAAAGATATTGCCGAATGGAATCATGGAAACCATCGCCCATGATCCCAGAATTTTATGGCCAGATACTTTTTCTATTGGTCCGGATCAATACTTATATGTAATTGTGAACCAATTACATAGACAGGCAAGATTTCATTATGGAAAAGACCTGCGAAAAAAACCGTATAGTTTACTACGTTTGAAAATTGATGAATTACCTGCACCTACCTTTTGATAAATAGAACCCATTGTTCAAATTGACTCTATTGCGTAGATCATGCATTTTATTTTTTATTATTTTGAGGAATTTAAAGGCTTCCGAACGGCTGTCTACTGAATTAAGGGGAACGATAGCTCAATAAAACTAAAAGAGGCAGTGTTTCACGATGTTGTGATCTCAAACGGGATGACATGGTCACACGAGTACAATCCTCGTCATGGACATACCTATATAGCACTGCTATAATAGAAGTATGAACACATATGACAAAATATTAGCAGCTGCTCTTAAGGTACTCGAAGAAGAGGGCGGAGCCCAATTTTCGACGCGAGCTGTCACTTCGATCGCACAGGTTACGGCTCCTACACTCTACCACCATTTCGGTAATGCCGATGGACTCCTGAGTGCAGCTATAGTGGAAGCGTTCAAACAGTTATTTGAAAGCAAAATTGCTGCAGTGGAGTCCCCTATTCCAGAAATGGCGCTTCGTCAGGGATGGGATGACTATGTGCGCTTTGCGGCAGCCCGTCCACGGATTTATGCGGCGATGATGGGGCGGCTGCTCGAGGGTGCCCATATCGAGGCGGCAGATCAGTCGTACGAAGCACTGGTGCAAAATGTTCAAAGAGTCGCCGCCGAAGGAAAACTGGCTGTTTCAGCCGAAGCTGCGGCAGATCTGGTCTGGGCTTCCGCCAACACGGCCTCATGGCTGTATGTGACGGCCCAAATTCGCAAGGCACCTCCCCCCCAGCCCGACGTCGTTGATCTCATTCGGGAAAGCGTAATGCAGATCATTTTGATCTAAGGCCGGACGCCGGTTCAAAATGAGGGATCGATGACAGAACCTGGAGACTCCGGACAAAGCCCCATTGGGGCTTTGTCTTGTTTCATGGTAAAGAGATGAAGCACCACAAATAGTGGCACATAAGAGAGATCGCCTATCCAAGCAGGATGGCGATCTTTTTCATTTTCAGAGGGTTTTGATGAGCTTATTCCTCACGGCACGGTATTTCGTGAGCGTCGAAGTACATCACGTTGCGCCCGCCAAAAATGATGTTCAGGTCGCGAGAGGACAACACTATGCAAAAATGTATAGCACCGCTATAGACAGTTCTGTATAGCGGTGCTATAATAACCGTATAACAGTGCTATACAGCGATCCATAATTTATCAAACTCAGGAGGTTTACAATGCCATATAACACTCAAGAAATGGTTGTCGTCACAGGTACTTCAAGTGGAATCGGCAGGGCTACCGCGGAGAAGCTCGCCGCTGACGGATTTCACGTTTTAGCTGGGGTTCGCCGTCAAGAAGATGCCGACAAAATCAAACAAAAAAATATCGAACCGGTGATTCTCGATGTTACCGCTATCGACACACTAAGGGCGCTGGCCGAACGAGTGGAGCAAGATCCGCTTGGTCGCCCTTTGCGCGCCGTGGTCAACAATGCCGGCATTGCCGTTAATGCACCTCTTGAGATGGTTCCGCTGGATGAATTTCGCCGTCAGATCGAAGTCAGCGTGATCGGGCAGGTCGCAGTTATTCAGGCGCTTACTCCGGCCTTGCTGAACAGCGGCGGACGCGTAGTCAATATCGGATCCGTTGGCGGTAAAATATCAATGCCCGGTTTCGGAATTTATTCGGCTGCAAAGTACGCGATGGAAGCGATCAATGACAGTCTCCGCAGGGAGATGTCCTCGTTCGGACTCAAGGTCATCATGATTACTCCGGGCGGTGTCAGCACCAGCCTGTCGGAGAAAGGGGTTACGACAGCCGATCGGCTGTCCAAGTTGATGACACCCGATCAGCACAGACGCCATGATCGTCTTTTTGACGCCGTGAAGGCTCAGGCTGAATCATGGGCAACGGACGGTATCCCTCCTAAGAAAGTGGCAGAAGTGGTTTCACGGGCCATCCACGAAAGTAAGCCGCGCACCCGCTATACGGCCGGCCGCGATTCGGCACTGCTGACCCGACTGGTTCGTATTCTCCCGGATAAACTCCTCGACCGGATGCTCCGCAGCCAGATGAAGCTGCAGTAAATGGGAGTATGAATGATGTTACAACAACAGTTTGAACATGCCATTATTGTTGGTGGATCTTTAGGTGGACTAATGATGGGACTTGCGTTATCCCGTTCTGGTTATGCAGTGACTATTCTTGAACGTGCAGATTTATCATTAAGGAATGGTGCTTTTATTCGCCTACACACAAAGCCTTATTCTAATAGTGAAATTGAACGAGAACTAAGCAATTTGGCATCCAATGGTAACAACAATGTTGAAGCCTGGTCAGCCATTCAAGAACGTTTGCTCAATGCGGTCGCTAAAGAACCTGGTATTACCCTTCAGCACCATACACGAATTGTTAGTATTGGGCAAAATGAATCTTCTGCTTGGGCTACTAGCGAAAAGGAGCAGACGTTTAAAGGAGACTTTTTGATTGGCGCAGATGGATATCGCAGTATTGTCCGCCGTTATTTAAGCCCTGACAAACCATTTGCAGATTATGCTGGCTATTTGGTTTGGGTAGGGAAAGTGGAGGAAAAATTGCTGCAGAAGAAAGACTGGTAAAAACGTCAGCTTTCGAACGCTTATTTCAATGATAGTGCTGCCGGTACATTGACTACTGCGATGATGCCAGGGATAGAGGGGAGAACCAATGCTGCTGGAAGAACTATCACAAACCAGCCAAGCCCATTGGAGCAAAGAAGATGATGCTATTTTGCAAATCGCGATCAAGGATCGCAGTTTAATTGGGGCACCTGTTAATGAATACATCCCTAATATATTGTCAAAAGGAAGAATAGCCATGATTGGAGACGCAGCTCATACCATGTCGCCAATGTCGGGCGCAGGCTTTAATAACTCACTTGATGATACGGTTGCCATCATGGACGCGATTTAAAAGTATCCGAATTCGATAATAAATGCTTTGAGTGAATACCAAATACGTCGTTTAGATGTGGCTCGTCAAGATGTTCTTGCGGGCCAGGGCTTTAATCGTTCTTTTGGTTGCTCATAACAGCATTATGCTAAGCCATTGATACACCAGAATTTCATGCATAAATAGGCAATTCCATTTGAGAAAATGCTAAAGCAAAATTACGAAGTATATAAATTAGGAGGAATTAGCATGAACGATACAAAGAACCGTTACGTTACTGTACTTTGGGAGGCGAGAGCTAAGGCAGGAAGAGAAGCTGAGATGAAGGCATTCATGACGGCTGCTGTCACCCCGTCGCGCAACGACCTGGGCAACATTGACTACGAGGCTCACGAGGTAGAAGGCAAGCCTGGCACATTCATCATCTACGAACGCTGGGAAGACAAGGATGCTCTCGATCGGCACCTGAACGCCCCCCGGATGCAGAAACTGGTACCCCAGCTCTTGGAATTGATGGAGGGATCCATTGAGGAAGGGATTCGACTCCTGAAGCCGTTTCGACCAGCGCAGTAAAATACAACACCGAGCGGAATTCATTAAGTTCTGTCGGGAAAGCGTGAGAGATATTTTTGAGAGCGGCTAAAGACTTTAGAGGGGGAGGTAAAAGATTGGCAACGATCGATGATTTTGCAGCACTAGATATGCGTGTCGGAACGATTAAGGAAGCGGAGTTTTTTGAAGAAGCAAAGATCCCTGCGATAAAGCTTAAGATTGATTTTGGAACGGGGATCGGCTTGAAATCTTCAAGTGCACAAATAACTAAGCGTTACAAGGTTGATGAAGTTGTAGGAAAGCAAATTATAGGAATCGTTAATTTTCCTCCTCGGCGCATTGCTGGATTCAAATCGGAGGTATTAGTTTTGGGAGGAGTCCCGGAAAAAGGAGATGTTATTCTATTAAAACCGGATACTGAAATACCTAACGGTACTCCTATTGGATAAGTTAGATGACGAGAACTTGATAACATTCCCGATATGATGTCATCGACGTCGACAGTCGCTCTTTGATTGAACAACGCGTAGAAGTTAACTCAATACAATTAAGAAAGCAGCTGAGTAGTGTGTGAACTGCACCCCAATTGTTGGACACCATCTAACAGATCGGAGGTGCAGTTTTTTGTCAAAATTTAATATGGACTTGAAGAGCATTGAGAAATCCTTAGAAAGAGTTCGACAAAGGGAATATTCGAGAAAGAGATGTAATCAAGAATTGGTTTAGGATCCAGTTTTCAGGGTGTAACACCTTGAAGGTAGAATTCACGATGTGAATTCATGTTTGGTGGCGATAGCGGAGGGGTTCCACACGTACCCATCCCGAACACGACCGTTAAGCCCTCCAGCGCCGATGGTACTTGGACCGCAGGGTCCTGGGAGAGTAGGACGCCGCCAAGCAAGACAAAAAAGCACACCCCTTAATGGGATACGCTTTCAGATTGTTGAGAACCCCATGTCTGATGAAAAGACATGGGGTTCTCTTGGTTTAATCCGTTCTTTCGGGTGAAATAAACGCCAGTCAGGCATCCTTCGCTTTCCTTTCCAGATGGAAGGCGACCTTTTTGGTTAGCAGCCATGAGCAATTGTTCTGTCGCATTACGCAGTCCAAAACGTCGTGAGCTGTTTAGCATCAGTGAAGCTTCGCTATTTGTTTCAACATTAACGCGATGTCATGTTAAACTACGTAGAAATAAGAATAGCTGTTGAGACTTTCTCAAAAACCTGAATCCCCGTTTTTCACGGGGAATTCTCTGCTCGGGTTTGGAAAATGCGCTTTTCGCTCAATAGGCGATCAAACCCATTGAATCTAAGAATTAACTTTATGGATACCCGTACAGCTCATGGCCATTCAGGTATTTGCTTCAAATTCCGAACGATACCCTATCACTTGTGGGCTAAACTTTTTTTTGTATGAGTTGGCTGGGCTATAATTTCTTTTGGCTGTAAAACCTGTTTGTTTGTAGGAGGAATCTTGAGCATACAGGTACAGCTTTTACAAATAAGAGAACCCTTAAAATAACTTAACTCTTCGGTGGACTGACAAAATTTACATGAATGTCCTATGCGCAGGACAAGAACTTGATCCCATTGCTTATAATGGACAAGAACATGGTACTATTCCCGATAAAATGGAAGCCTTCTACGATGAAAATATGGGTTCTATAAGCATCGTAGATGAATCTGATAAGGTCATCTCGTTGGTGCAACTTAAAGAATCCTTACTTTCTGCAGGGCCCAAATTTAACTTCCCCTTAAATTTCCCATACATACCTAAAGAGGGGATTTTGACACACAGCAAGTACTAACGATGATTTTGATAAGAAGGAATTGCCGGGAGTGGGTTGAGTGTAAGGTGAACTTTCACCTGATAATTTAGACTTCTTTTTGTTTTCTGCCACTCTTCTCCGGAAATAGGCTTTGAGAATGGATGAAGTGCTACATATCCCATAGATAACGGGTCTACATCCCACTTCTGCATTTGCTGAAGAAGTTCCGTTGTACGCTCCTTCAGAAAGTTTTCAATTTCACTTTGCAATTCCATCAGGTTGTTTGTATCGCCTAAATAACGATCTCCCTGATATTCCACCAGTCTGGCGTACAAATTGACATTCACCGCGTAAATGCTGTCGCCGCGGTTCCAATGAAGGTCTACTTTTGAGCGAACCTGGCCGAGAAGAATGGAAAACTCAGGGAGGGGCAAAAGTTTAATATAATTTACATTATCCAGCAGCTGGAAGATGTGGTCTTGTCGGAGGGAAAGTTTTCCCGCCATTTTATCCTTCTGGAAGAGGCCGGTACCTTTATACTTAAAATCATCCGCAGTTGCTTCAAACACGGGTAGGACCGGATCCGCTAAAGGATTATGATATTTTTGCAAAAAGCGGTGCAGATTAATGACCGTCATCGTGCCCTGCTGTTTTTTTTCATAATGTTTGAACATACGATACAAAAAATACTCCAGATCCTTCTGTTTCTCAGTATTAGCTATGATATATTCATCGAAATTTCCGTGGACGACAACAAGATATAAGCGCTGTGTTGTTTCCGGGTCCAATAATAGTGAGGCAATTAGAGGCGCAATTCCCTTGCGGGCCAGAGATTCGCTGATAAAGAGTATCCGAAGCTGCCCGAGCTTGTATTCGCGGTAATAATTAAGGCTGAGATACTTTCTGCCTTCTTCGAGCATATGCACCTCTTTGGTAATCAGCTTTTTGGGCTCATTGGTAAGCGGAGGTGCCAGAGTGCTAATTTTGATTTTACCTTCGCTGCCTTCGCTGAGAGAAAGAAAGGTTACCGGGGCAATTTCTTCGATGGTATTGTTCTCGGTAAGCGGTGCACAAGACGTCATTAGCGGCAAGCTTAATATCAATGTCAGGATGATGAGCAATGCTCTCCGTAGTTTCATATAGATGTGTTTCCTTTCCGCCGCATTGCGATCAGCAAAAGTATGGGAACCAAAAGAAAAGTAGCCGCTTCCGAGTACATGAAAAATCCGGGCCAAAGGTTCTGGAGCGTATCGGCTTTCCAGAGTTTTTCGTTTGTAATGACAAGGAGGATGCCCATAAGGAAGCAGCTGGCTAAATATCCGAACCGGCTGTTTTTTTTGAGAGTTTTGCCTGCTGTGATCTGCAGGGCCCCATAGAACATCAACAGAAGCAGCGAGACGGCAAAGACGACGTTAAACATAAAAAAAGAAATCAGCAGGATTTCAATCCGTTCGAATATAGGGGATTGCAGGTAACTGATCATATTGAGCACCGGATACCCGGCCGTCTTCAAATACTCGTGTCCATAATAGAGGACAGTGGCAACAAAAAGGAGCAGGTATTCAAGTATAGTGAATAGATTAGCAATGGTCAGGTGTTTAATCGTTTTTCGATCCGGCTTCAGCCATGGCACTAAAAAGATAAGGTACTCCGGACCCGACAATGCCGCCCAGCAGATAACAATACCTTTCCAGGAGTCAACCGGCGACTGAACCGGTATCAAGGGATACAGTTGTTTATAATCTGCGACCGGCGGGAAATAAAAAGGAAGATAGCAGAGGATGAGCCATACGGAACCGAGAAAAGCAATCACAATGAAACGGAGAGTCCTTTCCATTCCATGAGAGGCTACGTAACAGCTTATCAATAAAATGGCGATCAACGGAACAGTCTTATTCATCACGGGGAAAATATACTCATGTACAATCCCGCTATATCCCAGTACGATCACAGAAGTTTTGAGGAACAGCGGAATCAGCCCGACCGCAGCCAGCAGCCGAATGGTTTTGGGACCAAGCAATTCCTTAAAGCCTTCAAGCCCCCGTGCCGCCCAGGGAGATGTCAACCACTTGGACAACATCCACAGCATCAGCTGAGAGAGAAGTCCCAATCCCAGGATCACCCAAACCATATAGAAATGGGCCAGGTACATAGGCATGATGAGAAAATAATAAAGCATTTGAAGTCTGTTCATGAGCAGCCCGGTATACAAGTTGCCAAGCGTTTCCTTTTTACCGAACAGCGTGAATGCGGACATGTCATCGTCTCCTGCGGCTGTATCGCCATTTATTCAACGGTTTCAAATAGGAAGGTCGCGTTTCCATCCAATGAAGATTTACCCTCACTACAAAATCTTTCCAGTCCTTAAAATAAAGGGGGGTCAGAGGAGCCAAATAGGGCTCTCTCAGTGAAGTTAATCCGTTCAAATGCGCCAGCAGAACGATTAAGCCTAATATAATTCCGAATATACCGAAATAAGCGGCTAAACAGAGAAAAGTCAGCTGGATGACCGTATTTGCTTTGGATATCTGGTAATTCGGCGACAGAAAAGAGGCGATCCCCGATACACCTAGAAGAACGATCAGCACTTTGCTGGCAAAACCGGCTTCAACCGCTGCCTGTCCAATAACAATACCTCCTACGACACCTAAAGTTTGGCTCGTTTTATTCGGCATCCTTAAACTGGCCTCTTTAATAATTTCCAATATTACGAGCATGATCAACCCCTCCCAAAATGGGGTGAATGGAAGCTTGCTGCGGGATTCAATCAGGACAAAGAGAAGAGGCAGAGGGATCATCTGGTAGTGATGGGCCGTTAAGGCAACATATACCGGAATTAGTATCAGCGACAGAAAAAAGCTGAAGAACCGGAGTAAACGCAAAAAACTAGCGACTATCCAGCGGTGGATATAGTCTTCGGGCGATTGGAAAAGATGAAAAAATGTTATAGGTCCGATCAGAGCAAATGGAGAATTGTCTACCAGGATCACGACCTTGCCCATGGCCAGCGAATAAGCGCATTGATCGGGTCGATCCGTTTGCTGCAGCTGCGGAAAGAGGCTGTTGCTGTGATCTTCGATAAAAACTCCGATTTGGCCAGAATCAAGAAATATATCATAGTTCAAGGCAACTAACTTCTCTTTAGTGTTAGAGATAAGGTTAGTATTGGTTAAACCCTCAATGTATAGCAGAGAGACTGAAGTAGAACTAAGCGAACCGGCTGTGAACTGTTCCGACTTCAATGTACTTAAAGGAAGCCGCCGGCGAATCAAAGTTATATTCTGATCAATCTGCTCCGTAAAACTATCCTGCGGCCCGTAAATAATGGTTTCCGTTTCTGATTTTCCTACAGGACGACCCAGTGTAATCGGAAGAAGAGTGGTCCACCATTGATTTAACGCAGGCTCATGTACGATCACCGCTGCCCGCATCAGTTGCTGTTCTGCATCTTTAAGTGTATGAATTTCTGTGAATTTACAGTTTAGAATACGCTCCGGAACCGGTCTGTCATTTATAGTAAGCAATGGCTTCAGGATAGATTCATTGATGCGTGCCTCATCGACCAGCGTATCCAGATATATAATCCAAATCGGATTTCCGGAAGGTGGGCAACGTTCAATGATACTGGCTTCTGATATGCCGGCAAGCATCGTTTTTAAAACATCAAGGGTTAACGGATAGGTATTTATTTCGGAAGATTTCCACATGTAATCACCATTATCTTTATGAATTTTTCATTAAGCTTTATTATGGGCATTTGATTGGAAATTCATCCGTTCTTAGTTGAATTTAAGTGCTTTGAATGAGAAGGGACTCGCATGAATTCAGCCGCGTCTGTGCAAACGTGGGAAGAAATAATCGGGCTTAACGAGAGGAGTGACGTTAGATGAAAGATAAATTGATAATGAATCCATTCAAAGGCGTGTAACACCTTTCGGAAGTGTCTTGGAGGAAGTTCCCGTTCAACAAGCGGATGACGAAACTTATGCCAGAATAATGAGCAGCGTAGTTATACCTGAACCGATCGTTCCGACTGGTTGGAATTCAGAGTGCAATCCGCGATGGCGCATTGGAAATCGAGAGCAATGATCTTCAGAAGCTGCTTGGACGGAGGTGCGACCACGTCACTCGAAGAGGGTCTGCGTCAACTCGCAAACGAAATTCAGGCTTAATCGAGCGTGCTAAACAGAGGTTGTTCCCAAAGGTCTATTGCGAAAGGAGGGAATGCGTCCTTTTTATGCGGGAATGGAAAGTTTCGAGAATGTTTGGGGAATAGTAATTCATTATGACAGTAATGGAGCGTAGAGGAATGAAAGTATTATCCATGATTCAACCATGGGCGACTCTGCTTGTCCAAGGCGAGACTCTATATGAAACCAGATCCTGGAAGACCCGGTACCGCGGACCGTTGGCTATTCATGCAAGCCAGAAAGTCGATAAGCAGGCCTGCAAATATGAACTTCTACGTTCTTTACTCGCCAAGAATGGCTATACGGAACAAAGCCTTCCTACGGGGGTTATCCTTGCTACTTGCGAGCTTAGAAATTGTTATCAAGTTATCGACGCTAATCATACGTCAGCCATTCTGGATTGCGGGAAGGTTGTGACGGGTGAGGACTTCCTGTTAGGCGATTACAGCCCAGGTTATTTTGCGTGGGAAATAGCGGGTTTCCGTCTGCTGAATCCCTATATTCCAGCGAAGGGTAAACTGGGACTATGGGAACATCCGATAGACGAAGAGTTGATGATATGATTATGTAAACAATTAATTAATGGAGGTTCTGACTTCAGTCCGTCCTGCAATTTGCTGACCAGCCACACGACGATTGTGTTTTCCCTATACATACTGCTGGCGTGGCATCATCGGAAAAGCACGGATGCGCGTTCCTTTGACAGAATGTTTTATTTGTTGTGCAACGAAGTCGGTACGCTCGATTGGGTCGTTGCCCTGCAACAGCTGCGGATTTGATCAACCAAGTAGCCCTAAAAGCCGATAAGAAGATTTCAGTTCTTATTCGGCGTCAACTCGAGCAATGGATTGCCACTTTGACCAGTTACATCAAGCCTTGTTTCATGCTGCGAAAGTTGAGTTAGAATGTATGGGAGACCACTGCAAAAACACCCCCCAATATATTCGTTATGGAGAATAGGACGGGGCTCTGCGGGAAAAATCAAATTCGGCCCAAAAATAGAGATAAGGTTTCTCTTGATACATATTCACAAAACCCGTATTTTGTACATATGTCTGTATGGAGACTCAATGCCTTTTGCATCAAGACTTCTTATATGATGTGCCACATTATATAAGTTTGTTTATGAGTTATTCCCCTCGCTTGAAATACTAAGTTGTTTTTATATTTATCTACATAATATTTTAGCATTTTATTTTGCGCTGATGAATTTCCAAATACTTTCATAGCAACTTTAGATGGTGTATAAGATTTCATATTACAAAGCTTATTCTTCATATTTTCTCCATTAATGTTTCTCTTCTGCTCTTTCTTTGGTAAATTTGAACGGTGCTCATCTTCTTATTACAATCTGCATCTAGTTTAAAGATTATCGAAGGTAAGCTCATTTCAAGCATCTCTTCAATAACTTCCATTGTGGTGTAACTGCATGTTTAGACCAATTTGGAGAACCTTCGAGCCATTGGTAAAAAAATTTAAGCACAGTTCTGAAATATAACGATTTAAAATTTGATGTAGCACTGGTCTAAGTATTTCCAACCACTAATGAACGATGACAAAATTCCTATCGAGGCACAGACTCGGCAAACGCTGGAAAATCTTGATCGCGTGCTGTCGGGATTTGATGTCACGAGGTCGAACCTCGCTTATGTGGAGATCTATTTGACAAACGCTCAAGAACATTCCGAACCGGTCATCCGGCTGTTCAAGGAATACGTATGACACCACCGGCCTGCCAGCAGTCTCAGTCGGCGTGACATATCTGGCGTTCCCTGAGCAATTGATTGAAATTAGAGCCGTCGCATACGCGGATTAACTCGACTACCGTGGTCGGCGCAATAAGAGCGGTCTCGGATAGGCGCGACTGCCATTGGCATAAAACAGAACGGTCTTTCCAAATAAGTGTAAAACAGTCTCCATCTGATCGTCAGGTGGGGACTGTTTTACGTTTAAGCGCTCTTTAATCGCCTCGAATAAGGTAATGACATCGTTCTCGAAAAGGCATTTTGCTGATTCGATTTTTGTCGTGAACAAGGTCATGCGGCAATTGCTGTCTCTCCATGAGTGGCTTCCGCCGCAGGTCCTCCCCATTCAAATACAAGATGTCCCAAAGACCGCATGAATGAGCTATCGGACGGAGGCTAGCTAGTTAAATCTTGGTCGAATTGGATAGCCGGTAACGGTCTATGGCAGCATTATAATCAAAATCGGATGCGCCTAGCGGGATTCAAACAAGTTCACCGTCCAGTACCGCGAATAATGTAATTTAACAGGTCAATTTAGATCATAAGTTTCTCATATAATTGCACTACTTGCGCTGCTAAACCTTCAATATCACTATCTATTTCATCCAGTACATAAGCCTCCAGTACTCCCATGGTTGCTGTTCCTAAAAACTTCAAGAAAACATTCTTATCAATAAGGGGCCGTGAATCCTTATGAAGCTTTTTGTCTATCTCATCTGTAGTAAACGACAACAGCTTCCCGCGAAATGATGAAGCGCTTTTACTTTTAAACAAAGAAGCGAAAAACAATTTATGCTGCTCAAAATAAGAGAACCATATTATCGAACCCTCTATAATCCCCATATCTTTTTTTTGGTCACATATTTGTCGCAATTGCACAATATGGTCATCTACAATCTTATCTAACAGATCATACTTATCTACATAATGAAGATAGAATGTCTTTCGGCCCATATTGGCTTGTTCCGTAATACTTCTGACTGAAATCATTGTCGGTGGTGTACAAGGAGCATTTGGTTCATACAAGGATGGTCATGACCTTTATAACCGAGCTGCTTCTGAGAAAAAAGGTCTGTTCGTAGTAGAAGGGGCAGGCCACTATGACCTGTACGACAGACCAGAGCCAGTGAGTAAAGCCATTGAAAAATTAGGTGTTTTCTTCAAAGAAAATCTTTAATATTGATGCAACACAGCCATAAAACTGTCTTGGACGTATCCGTGTTGAAACAACACCAGGTATGTCCGAGGCTTAACGACGACGCGAAAGCTCTTTTTGAATCTACTAATACATTGACTCTTCACAACAAACACAATCCGGTTTCTTTCATCGGATTGTGTTTGTTGTTATCTGGGATTACTTCGTATGATGGAGCCAGTTATCAGGTCCACTCAGAAGCTCATTTGGTGTTGCAAACCGCATTCCGATTTCTTTAAGAAGTGAATGTCGACTAGTGGATTATGATGGGCATATAGTTTAAGATATATCATCGACTTGTAAAACCCTTTAGCCGCAGCTAAGAACAGGTTCACCGTCTTAGAGCTTTTGCTTGTTAGGTAGATTCCTTCATAACCGTCTCGCCCTCGAACTTTACATTCCATCTTCAATATTAAGTAATCTCTAACGGCTACTTGGACTGCAGCTGCTTCATCATTCCATTGAACTATTCTTCCCTGATATTGACTCTTATGTTTTAGCCAGAAGAAAAAAGGCTCCAAAGCATTTATATACGTAATAACAGAACTCTCACCAATCCTTTTAATTTGATGATAATATTCGGTGAGAGGTATAAATGGTTTCTTCTCATCATCAAATACGATGAGTCTGTACTTACTAACTGTCGCCTCTGGACAGTATTGATGAAAATAGCTCCCCATATTTCCCCCTTAACAATCGTCCTAAGGCAATAAAAAAAGGCCACTCCCGATAACAAAAACGAGACGCGCCAATATCATGTAACACATTATATGAGAATACAGTTCTAGTATAGCTTCGTCAACCAAACTTATAACTAAAGAATATATAGTATTTTGTACATATGTTAGTGAATTGAAAATGCTATGTGGACTCCATCATCATATTCCTGTTGGACATTGGCACTAGTTCCCTATTTAGCTATTTATCTGAACGAAAATTTTTGTTTACTGAGGTTATAAATGATGCAAAGTTCGCATAAACGTTTATATCTTTTGTAACCTCGAATAAATTTATCTTTTTCATTTGTCCTTGCTTAATGATGCTTATGAAACAATCGTTTCCGTGAGCATCATATCCAAAAAGGAAAATTCACTATATTTCAGATCATTCCCATGTATTATGGTGTATTAGATTATTTAGATTTCGACGTCTCTCCAATTTACTTGCTCTAGGATTGGTTTAGTAGGATAAAATTCCGTATAACCTAATGAAACCAAAGCAATAGGATCAATATGTGGTGGAATATTTAGTATTTCCCGTACGTCTGTTTTCTTGTAAAAACTCACCCATCCCATAGCTATTCCTTCTGCATAAGACGCCAACCACATATTTTGGATACAACAGGCGACGGAAAGAATATCTGTTTCAGGAATAGAATTTCGTCCAATTACATGTCCGCCACCTCTAGTTGGATCACATGTAATACAGATCGTTATAGGTGCTTCCCTTATACCCTCTAATTTTAACGAGAGAAATCTTTTCTTTTTTTCATCTTCATAGTGTATGGACAAGGCCTTAATTTCTTTATGACATGCATGCGCCAATCGTTCTTTAACTTCTTGAGAGTCAACTATAATAAAATCCCAAGGTTGCATAAAACCAACGGAAGGTGCATGATGACCAGCCATTAATATGTTGTTTAATTTATCTTTGGATATGGGTTTTCCATTAAATGATCGTATATCTCTCCTTTCAAAAATGGCTTTAAATATTCCTTCTCTTTCATAATCATTTAACAATTTAATTCCTCCCTTAAAACAAAAGCCCCCAGCTTATATAAGACTGAGAATGAACCAGTACTCAGATTATTATGACAGGGGTCAAGTTTACATTGAAGTTGGTATTTTTATGATATAACTCTAATATTATTTATACTTGAAATCAATTTATGTAGGGGTCATTGAATGGTGGATTCGAAATGGAATGCCCTATTCACCGCAAGTCATGGCCACGCAAGTTGGCACCTTGCTAGAAAGAAGTTTTTAATCGGTAATTATATTCTGTAAAGTAAATGGCATTTCCCTTTTCAATAAAGGTCACAGTATACAACGAAACACTAAAGCAACGGCAGCCGATCGGCTGCCGCTTCTGCATGTTTTTTCATTTTTTATTAGAGTTTTTATATTCTTCCTCGGTTACGTGTATCATCCCAGTCTAGGTACTAAGTATACAAATACAAAGTTTATCCCCTTCTGAGTTAATGAGAACAAACGTCATAACAATTCTGTAAAACTAGCAGGAAGTGACATTCTACATGTCAATTACGCCGAAACTTAAGCACCAACTAAAATTAAGTTTTGTTGATCGTCCGCCTAGCATAATCTCGTATTCAATAAAATAGGACATTCCCGTGCTTCGCCACTGGGCTATGTCCTCCTCACATTTCTATTTCTAATTATGAAAAGTTAGGAAATACACGACATTTTTTAGCTTGAACTTCATCGTGCCCGAAAAAAACAGCCGAAGGCCGAACTGCCTTTATTAGTTCTTGCATTCGTTTGATCGATTTTGCGGATAGCTCTGGGTCTGATGATAGGAATGGGACTTCATTTTCAAAGTTCTCCCTAGTATATGATACATCGATTGTTAGCAGGATAGGACCGGAAGTCTCCGTTGTTACTAGAACTGATTGATGCCCCGGAGAATGGCCTGGTGTTGAAAATATGCTAATTCCTGGCGCCACTTCATAATCCCCGCTGATGATTTGGTACTTCAAGTTAGGCATTCTGCATTCTTGAGGTGAATAGTCGTCATTCGACATGGCCGCGTCATATTCCGCGCGCTGAATAAGAATTGGCGTGTTTCGGAAATGCCCGTTTCCTCCGGCATGATCAAGGTGCAAATGGGAACTGATAAGGAGCTGAATATCGTCCGCCCTGTAACCAGCACGCTTTAATATGGCCAATATACTGTCATTTTCGGTCATGGCAGGGACAACCCGTCCCTCCCTTCTGGTTCCTTTGTAATAATCGGGATTATTAATAAAAGAATCCGGCATGCCCGTATCGATTAAAATCGGTCCATCGGTCGTTTCTAATAGAAAAGTCCATATCGGCATTTTGACTAAAGAACCTGGCGTGAGATTGCGATTCACCGCAGATTGATCAAGATAACAATAACCAGCTGGTAAAAAAAATAGTTTTTTCACAGTCATTCGCGCATCCTCATTTCGTCATCATTGTATTCCATTCTGAATATTCGGTTACTCCAAAATTAAATCCCGACTAGGCCTCCTCTTGTAAGCAGGAGGCAATATTGGTTCTATACCTGTCAAATTCAACTCCTTAAGACTAGCGATCCCGGGGAAAAACTGAAGATAGGGTTTAGTTTCTTCTTCCCTTGCAATGATATTTGTTTCGTTCAATGCTTCAGGGTTGCGAACAGAGTCAGGTTGCTTAGTAGTCATTCAATTTTTCTCCTTCATAACTGGGGATGTCTTTTATGCCAATCCGTAGCAAGTTCATAGGCATAGCCGATGCCAAGGACTTCAGCCTCTTCGAAGTGACGGCCTATCAACTGCATGTTAACTGGCAGACCGAAAGGAGAAAAGCCGCATGGCATTGATAGACTAGGCATTCCGGTCAAATTTGTTGGAAGCGTAAACGTCGTCAAACGGAGCGCTCCCGCTTGATCGTCCGAGTAGGGAGCAGTGTTTGGCGTTGCCGGAGTCAACAATACATCAATTCCGGACATCGCGTTTAGGAAGTCATCGGTTACCAACTGCCGAGCCCGCTGAGATTGTAAATAAATCGAGGCGGGAATATCTTTGCTGCTTTCAAGAAACATCCGCACATCCTGCCCGTAATCATCAGATTTCTTTTCCATCCATTTCTCGTGGATGGAGTACATCTCCGCCATCATAATGGCCATTGTCGCCTCGGGAACATGCTTGATCAGCGGAAATTCAACTTCGATCAGCTCGGCTCCAAGCTCACGGAAAGTATGGATAGCCGATTGCAGCGCCGCTTCGACCTGCGGCTCCAGGCCATCATAATAATAATTCGTCGGCAATCCGATACGAACGCCCTTAAGCCCTTCAGGATACAGCTTGATGCCAGGAGGGGGCAGGTCGACTGTTGAGACGTCCTTCGCATCGAAGCCAGACATTACATCCAGGCATAGAGATGCATCCAGGACGCTTCGGGCTAACGGTCCTGGATGATCGAGCGACCAAGCCATTGGCATTATGCCATATTTGCTAATACGGCCATAGGTCGGCTTCATTCCGACAACGCCGCAACAAGCAGCCGGTATGCGAATCGATCCTCCGGTGTCAGTGCCCGTAGCCAAATATGCCATTCCGGATGCAAGGGCAGATGCGGAGCCACCGCTTGATCCCCCCGGTACAAGCTCAAGATTCCACGGATTGCGGCAAGGACCAAAATGCGGACTGCTTGTAGTCATCCCAGCCGCGAATTCGTGAGTTTGCACTTTGCCGAGCAAAATTGTCCCTGCTTCATGCAGTTTAGCGACAACGGTAGAGTCATAATCAGGAACGAAATCCTTCAATATTTTCGAGCTTGCTGTTGTCCTGATGCCTTTCGTATAATAAAGATCCTTATGCACAATAGGAATTCCGTGAAGCGGTCCTTTGTACCGGCCATGCATAATATCATGTTCCGCTTGCTTAGCCTGTTCAATCGCCAATTCGGCAGTTAGAGTAACGAAAGCGTTTAACTTCGGATTCAACCGCTGAATTCGATGTAGGACTTGTTCCGTAATTTCGACCGGGGATACCTCCCCGGCATGAATCATAAAAGCCAACTCATTGATGGTCGCATACGTGAGTTCGGAGACACGTTCATTCATCCGCTTCAACTCCCCACCCTTTTCTTCCAATGGATATGTTTCACTTATTAGGAATACGGACAAATTGTCCGTTTCTTTATATAATATTAACGGACAATTTGTCCGCATGTCAATTCAGAATTATGATAAACCACTATTGAGTTTGCCTTCCATTTAAAAATTATTATAATTATGAAGGGACACGTTGTCCTATTTAGTTGAAATCAAATTGCTAGGAGAATATCCCTATGAAAGATAAAATCACACTGGAATCCCCCAAGATCCCTAGGGAGGGAGTTAACCGAAGACGGATATTAGAAGCGGCAAGAGAGCTTTTTATAGAACAAGGCGTGGAGAACGTCAATATGCATCAGATCGCTAAAGCGGCAGGAGTTGGACAAGCAACCTTGTACCGCCGGTATCCCCTGAAAGGCGACATTTGTTTGGAAATTGTCAGCGAAGAGTGTCAACCATTATTCGACGAAGTTCAGGCCTACCTCGGCCAATCCAAGGATGTTATTCCTTTGGAACAACTTTATCAAGTCATCGTGAGCTATGTTTCCTTTTTGGAGTCGAAAGTCCCCTGGCTTTGCGCCGTCAGCCGCGCATCTACCGGACATCGCCCACTTCATTCGCCGCTATGTCAATGGATGCGTACAACATGTAGATATTTATATAGCGAGGCTTCAGCAAAAGGAGATGTTTCGGACGTTGACATTGTATACACCGTAGAAGCTTTATTGGCAACTCTCCACAACATCGATTTTCATTTAAAAGATGAAGAACTTTCGACGAAACAAATTTTGAAAGGAATTCGCAGACTTTACATTGATGGCTTGAAAGCGTCAAAAAGCGGATGACCCTACGATCAAATCGAAATGACACTTAAGATCGGAAACGACAAATAAGCGCCGCATAGTTCGGCGCTTATTTGCATGCGTTCTCATTTAGGTGGCAATTCGCTTCATGAAGTTCTATAAACATTCCATCTACTTTGCGGGTAGTGTCAGCTATGCTAGTACTACCCTCTTTACTTATTTTTATATTAATATTTTTTAAAGTATTGTTTCTACTATTAGGATATTTGAAATCAACATTTTTATATTCTATTGTTAACACACTTTTATTTTTTGCTGATTACTGGGAACTTCTCTAATATTCAAAATTTCAATCAAATCATTGATATATAGTGATTTACGGCTAAATATGACTTCCTTGGATCGCTATCTGGATGATATGAAATTTGTCGTCGATGTAATCACATTTAATTGAAAGCAGAGCAAAACAGGCTGCCTTTGAAAGGGCAACCTGTTTCTAGTCAGTTATTTGAGGACAGTGAAGATGAATTTCTCCAGCGCTCCTGTATCAGTAATGCACTGATTGCATCCTCGGCTCTCCTTACACACGTATTGGCCAATGGCAGAAAAATGGTCCGGCGAAGCGCTCGAAGGATTGGTTCTAACCGTGAAGAATTCAAGCTCCTGATGCCGATTGCAAAACAGGCAGTATCATTTTTTGTGGGTCGGTGTGATTCTTCCCTCTATGCCAATGAACTGTCCTTCGAACGGATATACAATGAATAATTTATTTGTGGCAATATCTACCCAGCTCAGATACGTCAAATATCGAAAGTCAACGGATCGTAAATCAGGTACTTTCAGTTTCTTATTTTTAGGGAACAGTTTCTGAATCTGCTTCAGCGTAATCGGTGGGTATGGTTCCAGGTATGCTTCTAATGTACTAAGATATTTCTGGAAATCATATGTCGTCTCGAAGGTCGATATTTGCTCCAGCATCTGCTGCTGATCCCCTGTCAGATATGGAAATGCTTCAATAATGCTCGCTGCAGCACGATACCTTACGGTCTCCAAGACGCTTCGATCCGCGACGGTTCGCAGTGTATTCTGAAGAAATTCCGCTTGTTTCTTAATTATGTTATATTGATGGTTTCTAATAAATGGTGTACTCATAGCTCTTCAGCCCCTTATTTTCGTGAATGATCATAAGGTGCAAAGCCCGTTATTAGAAACGATAAAGTTAAGTTCGGGCGATCGAATCTATTCTATCGCACCCCACGCAAAGTATCGCCCTAGGTCAGGCTTTGCATGAGGACTTCCTAGCTAATGAGCAATCCAGCATTGCCATCAACAAAACCCCCAATCACATATAACCTGCGAAAAGTATAGCAGGAAATTTTATAAGAGGCAATTTACAAATCATATAAAATGCTCAATCCTCCCCACTTTCGCTTCGTTAGCTTTGTGTAATTTGCAGTTTTCACTTGATTTAAATAGTTCTTCGATTGGTTGTATCTACTTAATTCACCGCTGTCAGGCCATCCTTGAACTCAATAAAGCTGGTAAGCCGTCAGCCCCTATCACCTTCATATCGAGTTGAGAGGAACAAACTGTTATCGGTGTTTCGGACATTCCCTCTTGTCTTATAAACTGTGTTTGTTATTCGTGGAAGTGTTTATATATAGATATTTTGTGGGTCAAGAAATGAGTTGAAAAAAATAGATGGGAAGTGAACTGCACCCCTTTGTCAGACACGACTAACAAAGGGGTGCAGTTTTTTTGTCTAAATTCAGTTTAGATGAGAGATTCGAGGTCATTCGTAAGTATCAGCGTTAAAATTATTAACATCATTCTGATTGTGCGTCAGTCGGTACAGTAGTGTATGTATCTGTAAGCACATCAGTCGGTGCAGTCGCAGGCCCATTCTCCTCTGCTGATTCACTGTTCTGGAGTAGTACTCTTGGATAGGTCCGTGCACGTTCATAGTACCAGTCAAACAAGAAACGGGCCATCGCCTGACGTCGGGTATCCCCATCCCACTTTAACCCAGCCGTTGGGTCTGCAAATGAACTCCTTGCTCCTGCTTCCAGCAGAAATCCATTCATGTGTGCGGTCATGCTGACATTACCAGCTGCTGTAAAAATCGACTTCGTGTTTTTCCCAAATCCATCATTAGAGCCGTTAAACAAGTTCCAATACTCTGAGTCGCCGGGCTGAGTTTTGAACCAGGTAAACTCTGTAATATTTATTGGATAGGCTTGAGCTGCCGCCTTAATGTTGGAATTCCATTGCGATTGTAGCTTGTCCTTGTCATCATGTGCTCCGTAGCCCGGATACCAGTGGACAGCATAGCCGTAGTTGTTCAATGGGTCTATCAGCGGGTGTTTTGCTGCCGGACTGTAAAATTGGTCGTATCCAAGCCCCGCAGCCCATATAACATTATCCGCTCCTTTACTTCTAATCGTGGAAATGATAGAGTTTTGGAATCTTCTCAGATCATTCCAATGGTCAACAAAATCATTTTCGCCGGCATAGCCCCCCCAATGCCCATTCGCATACGACTTAATGGGCTCATTGATCAGTTCAAACATGACGTTATCCGCGCTCTTAATAGCTGGCTGCGAGGCAAGATACCCCCATATTTGATTGAATTTGTCCAAATTGGATTGTGTGGTAGCCTGGTCGTTAGCCAAAGTAAAATCAAGACCAAGAGTCACATAAATACCCTTTGTTTTCGCATAATTGATATATGGTATAATCACATTTTGTGTAGCTGCTTGTAAACCTGAAAAGTTGTATGAACCTGCGGCCACATCTCCCATATCCTGGCGATCAATAAACAATCGAACCTGATTCATATACCAGCCGTGGTTGCTTCCATACTTTGGTCTGGTGTCTGTAAAGGTGTTGGTGATATCCTTCAAATAGGCCAAAATGGCTGCATGACGATTATTACCATTCAAATTGAGATAATAATTACTGTTTTGATAAGTCCAGTATGCGCCAGACGGTTGATGCCAGCCACTCAAAACAATAGGTTTTCCGCTGCTGTTCACCAATTGATTGCCCCTGACATGAAGCTTTCCCATAGGCATACCTGACCATGCATCTACATGTTGGCCAAAGGTCGGTGTTAAAGACGTTAAGAATACAAGTATCAGAACTATTTTACATACCACACCTAATTTTTTCAAAGAAAGGCCTCCTCTTTAAAAATTAATTGTCTATTATGCCAAAACAATAAAATGGTATAAACATGTAGTAGCCTGCTTCCTGAACCTACTCCAATTCAAAATCATCACCTCCTTTAATAGAATATTTTAATTCTAATTTGCATTTCTTGTATCTAATTGTAGTACTTACATTTACAAACTACAACTTGATAAAATTTATTTTTTTGAAATTAATTAGGTTTGCTATAGTGATTACGTAGTTCGTTAGTTTTCTAAGCTAACGGGACATGATAGTTTAAAAGTAAAAAAGAAGAGATGGCGTAAAAAAGCCGTCTCTCCTTTTTCATTTCTACATAAGCGGGTGATGGGAATCAAACCCACTTAACCGTCGTGTTCGGGATGGGTACGTGTGGAACCCCTCCGCTATCACCACCAAACATGACATTACAATGTAATTCTACCTTCAAGGTTACACCCTGAAAACTGGATCCGAAACTTAAATTGCGTTTTATCTTAGGGTAAGCCCTCGATCGAGGTATATTATCTGGTAGAACATAAGGTTGAGCATTTTCTATTGGGTTTTTGTTCCATAAATTCGTTAAAAAGCTTTCTTTATTATGATAGGGAATACCGAAGCACTCCCTTTCTCTCCTCCCCATGCATCTTGTTTCTTATTGGATATTCAATAACTCTTTAAAAGCTTTTAGATTTGTATCAAAATCAGGCACAGTTTGAGATTCTTCTGCAGATTTGACTTGGGCTACAACTAAATCATTAAATGGTGTTGAAATACCTGTCCCTTCTGCCATTTTGGGAACCACACCATTAATGTAATCAATTTCAGTTTTACGTTTCTTCTCAAGATCCTGAAGCATACTTGCTTTTAGCAGCCTGGACGGTTCCATGACCACCCTAAAGGTTTGGACACGTTCAGGAATATCATTTTCTCTTCTTAATTCCAAAGATTCTATATCGAATCCACCCATTTTAGCAAATTTGACACCATTTACGTGTCCAAGCTTGATCGTTTCATCTGCGATATGAACTGCACAAACAATGCTAATTTCATTGTCAAGAATGTCTCCATATGCTCCATTTAATGCTGCAGATAAACCACTGAATGCATTATTGATCAGTAATTTTGACCACTTCGTGCCAACTAAGTTATCGGAAATGTGTGTTCCGCCGACAAGGTCTAAAGCCGATTTAATACGTTGTATTCTTTCTGTGACTTCGCCGTTTAATTCTCCAATTTGAAAAGCGTACTTTTTAAATTGCGTATACTCAGTTGTAAGGCTAGATACGCCTGGCTCAATAAACGTAGCACCAAATTCAACAGAACCTGCAATTACACGTTCTTCGCCAACAATTGAAGCAACGTTCTTTTCGGGTATACCGTTTTGTAGAGAACATACAACACTATCGTCCCTTAGAAAAGGAAGTAATTCTTTAAGAACAGAGTCGTTATATAATTGTTTTGTTAGCAGTAAGACTAAATCATACTTGCCTGACTTGTGTTCAGGGATAATGGCTTTTACCTTTGCTTGAAATTCTGTCGTACCCACTACTTTAGCACCTATTTGATTTAAAGTATCTACATGTGCTTTGTATGCATCAATCAACTCAACATCCATTCCGCCAGCAGCAAGATACGCTCCAACTATGGTTCCTAAAGACCCCGCTCCTAAAACTGCAATTCTCATCTCAAAGTCCTCCTTATTTTTCCTCTAAGTAGTTGTATACAGGTTGTGCAGCATTTAAGGTTAAATCCGTAAGGATATGAGATGCTGAAACGACTTCTAATACAGGCAAATCTGCAAGAGGTGCCAGAGCATGCTCAAATAATTGAAGTCGAGCAGGACCTGTCCAAGCCCCTTTAACCTCTATATTCGTTATTTGTGTTCGTACCAAGTCGCAAATTCTTAATTCTCCATTGTAATCAGTAGCAATCTTAACCATAAAGTTAGGTCGGCAAATTTCATTTTTAGCTAGTTCCTTATCCATCTCAAAATGCTTGTACCCCATGGTGACTGTTGCAACGCGAAGTGTACCGTAATCAAGTGTGCCAACAAGAGTATCTGAATCTACATAAAGCTTGGGAGCACCTAACTTTTTCGGATATGCAGTTAGCTCCCGACCACTTGCAATCGCTGGAAAGTTATCAACGTACATCGAATGCACATAATCTCCGTCCTCACCATTAAATCGGACAGGAATTACTTGTCCAGCCTCAGTATAAGCACCTAGTCCGGAAACATCGGGCATCCACATCACTTCAAATTTAACCAAGGGATCACCGATTTCTAGGGGTTCCGGCACTGCTGCCCGTAAAGCTTTTTCATCCGTTCGGTAAATAATGTTAAGATATTCACGATTAACAAATTTATAGGTTGGCACCGAATATGCTGGTGCTGTTAATGGTGTATTGAAATTTTTAAAAGTGTTATTTACATCAATTCTCATAGAAAGCACATTCCTTTCCTGCTCAAATTTTGTACTATTTATTATATGTCGCTTGAGTTTGATCTTGCTCACTTCACTTGATGACATTATCTTATATCTATATTTACATTTAAACTAATACATAATAATGTATGTATATATTTATCATAATAAATAAGGAGCCAAGCTAAATGGAGTTGCTTCAACTCAAATACTTTCAGACAGTTGCTTATACCGAGCATTTTACTAATGCAGCCAAACAATTGAATATTGCTCAGCCCTCTTTAAGCCTGACTATTAAAAGACTTGAAGAAGAATTAGGAACAACACTATTTGAGAGGAAAGGAAGAAATATCCAACTGAGTTCGTCAGGAAAAATTCTTTTGAAACACGTTAACAGAATTTTTACGGAGATTGAAAATGCCCAATTGAAAATTAGATCGGAGGAACAACAATTTGCTAACACCATAAGAATATCAATTTCCAATTCAAGATTCCTTACAGGACTCATCAGTGAATGTGTTACCCGTTTTCCTGAATCAAAAATACTTCAAACCCTCGGAGTCAAAAGCGAAATATTGACAAGTTTAAAAAAAGGAGACATGGATTTAGGAATAACAGGTCATCCTATTCAAGATGAAGAGTTAGAGAGTTGTTTACTGGTAAATGAAGATATTGTTCTGGTTTTACCTTCGAACCACAAACTTACGGGTAAAAACGAGATTTCATTAAGTCATGTAGCCAATGAACCATTTATCACTCTTGCTAATAATGTAGAATATAGTGACTTTACAACCATGCTTTGTGAGAAAGCCGGCTTCGCCCCAAATATTTCCTTTGAGATCGATTCTTATTTATTGGTTGAAATTATAAAGGTTAATCAGGGAGTGGCTTTACTCCCTATTTCAATTTGTAGAACACTAGGGTTAAATTATATTAAAATTACGGATAAGTCTGCAAAATATCCTGTCAGCTTATCTTGGAAAAAAAATAAATTGTTATCTTCTTCAGTAAGAAATTTTCGTGACATTATTATCTCGTTCTATAAAGATAACCATGTAATTTTCAAGATTTAAAAGATATAGTTACATAATTATCTTAGATTATCCCACATATCTACCGGATTGTTCCCGTTTACCGGAAAGATAGGCCACGAGTGCGTCTCGGCAACTGCTCTGATACTTCCCGACATCAGTTTTCCCATCATATCACTCGGCTTGCAGCAGTGACTATGATTGGGTGAGCCATTCAGCCTCCAACGCATCCCAGTTCGGCGTAGGTACATCCGACCTGACCCTCCACTCGGCAAATGCCTCATTCAACGCTTTGAGCTCCACTGCCGTCCCATCAATCAGCCTGCTAACCGGGAGCGCGAAGAAAAGCTTCAGGGCCCAATAGATTAAGCGTGGATAACCGGTAATCCAAGACGCTTGCCCCGCAGGGGTTAGCGGGTACCCCAATGAATCCAGTACGCGGAAGCCCTCCCCCATCGCCGCCACCAACTGACGCATTCGCTTGTCATCACGAATAACCTGTTTCATCTGGAAGCCATGGTACAGAATCACCATGTTCATAGGCACGACCAACACCATGTGATTTTTCAGCCAGGCATCGATCTGATCATGATCAGTGAGCTTGTACTTGGTTCGCATGAATGCCTGCTCCAGCAGGGATCGGAAAGGAACGGGTCCGTCCAATCCTCCGATGACCATCTGCCCGTGTCCGCCACGAATGCAAATGACTTTTCCGTCGGCACGTGTACCAGCGGTAGTCTGGAATCCAAATGCGACCTGCTTGGGTGACTGCCCAGGCTTGCTCAAATAATCCCGCATGGCATAGGTATCCATATTGTTGCCGACCAGTATGATATGGCGGCTATCATTGTCTGCGAGGATCGGCAGCACAGCTCCGAAGTCCGAATATTTCATCACGACGAAGATCAAGTCATACGCGTCATCCGGCTCCAGTGTACGTATCACACGAACCGAATCGACGGTGGTCTTGCGCTGAAGGTGGTGCCGGATGATCAGCCCTTCCTTTTCCAGTTCCTCCGCTCGGTTTCCTCTTGCCAACACGGTCACGTCATGACAGCCCCGTACTAGGGTATGCGCCAGATAGCTTCCCTGCACACCTGCGCCGTACACGAGTATGTTCAATCTCATCCCCTCCTCTTATAGTTAACAGTTGTTGAATATCTATCATCTGTGTACTACAATCAAGGTATCATTGGGACTGAGGCAAACGCAATGGCTAATCGCATCCGTTTTTGTTGAGAAATGAACAACGGACACTGGATGTGTTCAAGAAAGAGGGGAAGACCATGGATCGACGCATCGTGCGATCAAGACAAATGATTATGCAAGCGTTCATCGGGCTGTTGGGGGAGCAGGATTTTGAGAGGATCACCATTCAAGGGATTGCGGATCGGGCCAATGTTAACCGTGGAACGGTCTATTTGCATTTTACAGACAAATATGACCTGCTGGAACAGAGCGTGGAAACGTATCTGACGATGCTTGCTGACAGCTGTATGCCGGAGGGAGGGACAGCCACTGAACTGTCCCGGGACCTGGTGATTCGTACGTTCACGTATCTGAAGGAGCATGCAGCTGTTTATGGTGTTTTGATCACAAACAAAGGCATTCCGACTTTCAGACACCGTATGACACAGATGATTGAGGGGAATATGACCGTGGTGGTGAACCATATGAAGCTGGAAACCGGTATACACAGGGATGTGCTGGCTCAATTCTTATCCCTCTCCCTTACAGGGTTGATTGAGTGGTGGGTCGTTCAATCCATGCCGTATTCACCAGAAGAAATGGTCGAACAGATGACTAAGATTCTGGAAGCAAGGCTGCGGCTATGGTAAACCCTTATCCTAACTATCGACTATCCATTAAAATTGTTCTTCTCCATCAGAACCGGGTGCTATTCACCAAACACGCAGACGATGCTACTTTGAATCCGGGTACCTGGCATGTGCCTGAGATGAACAAGGGATTTACCAAGTCGGCCTTCACTTAATCGGTAATCGGACTATGTTCTTGTCATTTTCGGCAAATGATATATGTTCCTGTATTTCAACATTGTTGCCCAAATGCATTTAATCGCTCAAGTAATACTTAATTAAATCAGATGAGACTCTATCAGTTTTTTTGCGCTGTCCAAAACAGTCTCCTCGGCTGGACGAGGATTCCAGCCCAGCTCCGACCTTGCTTTTTCCGAAGTGTAACGAAATTTACGTCCCAGCATTGGAACTAAAGAGGCTAGGGATGGATTTAATTTGGCGGCATTCTTTAGCACAAGATCCGGAATAGATCGGGTAGTAATCTTTTTCCCTGCTTCACCTAACTCCTGCTTCAAAAACTTAGCCATATCGACCAACCTCATATATCCGCTGCTGGCAATATACCGTTGTCCAGATGCCTTTGGCTCAGTCATCGCCCGAATATGAAGGTCTACCAAATCACGTACATCGACGATTTCAAATCCAATTTTTGGATTACCGGGCCCTCCCCCCTGTACCAGCTTTTGTATTACTTCGATGGAACGCGGAACGGAAGCAGAAAGAAAAGACCCAAATATAGCTCCCGGAAGAATCGTCGCTAAAGTGGTTTTGCAGGGGGTCTCCTTCATAAAATCCCAAGCAGCCCTTTCGGCGATGGCTTTCGATTTGCGGTAAGAATTCAGATTTTTGTCGTTCGGATCGGACCAAAACGACTCGTTGACCTGCTGGTCTTCGCTGGAAATATCCGGGGTTGCGGCAGCGAGCGAAGAAGTCATAACCACACGTCCGACATTGGCATTAACCGCCGACCGAAGTACACGAAGCGCCCCGTCACGAGCCGGGATCACGAAAGCGTTCAGGTCGTCATGCTCCCCCGCAACAAGTGGAGAAGCAATATGAAGCACATACTCCACTCCTGCCATTGCCTGGTTCCAACCCTCATCGCTCGTAAGTTCCGCTATATAAAAAGACAATGGTGAGGTATCTATCCCAATACCCTGTATCATTTTACGAATCAGCAGCTCCTTCTCCTTACTTCTTACAGTGGTCCGTACTCTATATCCCCGCTTGAGGAGTTCGTAAATGGCCCATCCAGCCACAAAACCAGTACCACCGGTAACTAAAACAGTTTGTTTATTTTGATCCTTCATCGCCATACCCTCATACCCTCCACGTTTTCATTCGTTTCCCTTAAATGGTTGTACTGCATGTAATGGTTTATATATCACTTCGATAACACTCCTCGTACCCGATACTTTCGGTTTGAAAATAAGCAGGACGACAATCAGCCATGCGAGTGCCGAAATGATGACAAAAGCAGTTCTCTCTTTTTTTGACCCCAGTTGATTTTGGGTCATTTATAATGAATCATCAGAAATACAATGAGACTGACTCCTATAATCGCGTCTAGGGGCTTGCGAGCCTTGTTTAACTTAGTTGTTCGATGCTTTCTTGTGCAAGAAATTTGGACCATACTTCAGGGAGGTTTACTAAAAACTGCTTTCGGCTTCTCCTTATTTTCTCTGTCCATCTTATTTGCTGCTGAGGTCATTATAGATTACACTACAGAAGAAAACCTGATGATTTCTGCCGAAAAATTGCTCGATCCTGTAAGAAAGTTGATATAATCGATACTTTTATAAAGAAAGGAGATTGACATGGTTACCTTCTTGGCTTTAGAGGAATCGGGGCAGCAAGAGCGGCGCCAATATTTATTGGAGCAGGCCAAGGCAATGGTCGAGAGCAGAGTGAGTGCCGACAGCCGTTATCAAACTCGAATCCCTTATTTGACCATTAACAGATACAGCCGCCGTATGCCGCCGATTCCCGTTGTGTTGAGTCCTTCTTTTTGCCTAGTTCTGCAGGGTTCCAAAAAAGTCCATTCTGGTGAGCATATTCTTTACGCTCGGGAAGGCGATTTCTTGACTTCACTTATCGCCTTACCCACTACAGCGCAAGTGAATGCCGACACTTTGGATACGCAGCCTTATATCGGCTTGCGGGTTGATTTTACCATTCAAGAAATAGCGTCGGTTATCACCGAATCCCAATTAAAAGTCAGCCCGCGCGATAAACATTCGACTGCTGCGTTTATTGGAAGGGCAGACGAGGAATTGCTTGTCTTGTTTGTTCGTCTGTTATCGCTTCTTAATAAGCCTGAAGAAGAAACCCTCTTCTTATCGGGATTAATTAAACAGGAGCTCATCTTCAAGCTGCTATCTGGTGAGTACAGCCATCTCTTCTTTCAACAGGTGTTCTTTGATCAGCAAGCTGAGGGTATCGGCAAGGCTATCGCTTGGATCAAAGACCATTATGCCCGTTCCTTTACTATGAAAGAGCTCGCTAACGCCACCAACATGAGCGTGTCCGGTTTGCATCACAAATTCAAAGCTATAACTTCAATGGGACCGCTACAGTACCAGAAGCAACTTCGGCTTCAAGAAGCCAGGAGGCTGCTCATTAGCGGTCAAATGGATGTAACAAATGCCTCCTTGGAAGTTGGCTACTCAAGCCCCTCGCAATTTAACCGGGAATACCGTCGCCTGTTCGGACTCCCCCCCCTGCAAGATGTCAAGGCCTTGAAGCGACATGCCAGTGCAGGCTTGATTGAAGATAATCCAGCTTTATTCCGTTAATGTTCATCAAATAAAAGGTCCGTCCCTTTGCGGATGGCCTTTCATTCGTTGTTGCTATGCCAAATCGCTCCTTGTAAATCCATTATCAATTGCTGACAACGATACATGTTCTTGTTTTTTCGGCTAACGATATCTCTTCTTGGCGTTTGGTTTGGACAAGAACAGATATCGTTAAAACAAAAAAGCCGCAGCAACGCGGCTATTAAACTTGTATATACTTGTCCTCTTATACATAACAATAACTGTAAAATCCGTCCCTCAAGTTGTTATCCGTATACGAAATCACCTCAGCCCCATCATAGACCAGCTCATAGAAGATCAGGTCACCTTCAACTGATTCGGCACACCCATGTCGAGATTCGCCAGAAACAGCTTCTATTTTCGAGATTGTACATCTTTCCGTTTAAGTGGTAGGTAGTTGCATTTAATTAAACTTCCTCATTTATCCGTTACAGAATTTCGATATACCCTTCAGTACCATGCACGCGAATTCTTTGCCCATCTTTTATCAATTTGGTCGCATTTTCCACTCCCACAACGGCTGGCAAGCCATATTCACGTGCAATCACGGCTCCATGGGTCATTAGTCCGCCCACCTCCGTAACCAAGCCTTTTATGGATAAAAACAATGGAGTCCAGCTCGGGTCGGTAAAAGTGGTGACTAGTATATCGCCATCTTCCAGTTTAGCCCCTTCTATATTCAGGATCACACGGGCCCGCCCCTCTACAACGCCCGAAGAAACAGCAAGGCCTACAATAGCTTCGCTGGGGATATTTTCTCGTTTGTACTGACCCGTAATGATTTCTCCATCAGACGTGATAACACGTGGTGGAGTTAGTTTTTCATATAATCTGTATTCATCTTTTCGTTTGTCAATGATCTGGTAATCCAGTTTATTTGTGCGTATGATTTCCTGCAATTCTTCAAAAGCAAGATAGTAAATATCTTCTTTTTCATGAAGAACGTTAGCCTGTACGAGTCGTTCCGCTTCCTTTAATAAAGCCTGTTTATAGATGAAGTAGCGACTGACAATGTCGTATTTCGGATATTCACGATAACCGATGAAATTCCGGATCTGGTCGATAATTTGTTTTGTCTCTTTGGCTTTTTGTTCACCATCCGGTAATTGTTTCAATCGAGCTAATAAGTCCTGTTCTTTTTCCAAAGCTTCCTGTCGCCCTTGCTCAAATTTTCGTTTACTGGCGCCAGGCTCAAGGTTTTTAATGTTACTGAGGATCATAGGTATCAGTATACTTGGTTTTTCACTCCAGCGTGTTCTTGTAATATCGATCTCTCCGGCACATCGCATTCCATACTTGTCGAGATAAGCAGCAATAGCATCACGCACCTGCTGCCCACCTTCAAACTGAACCAGTTCATCCAAAAAGTTATCAATCTTCACCTGTTCTAAATACTCAATTATTTTCGGATAGGGACGAATCACATCTGCAACATCCAGTAGCTCCATACCCATTTCAGAAGTGATGTTGTTAGGTACAGATAGAGAAAGTGTGTCTGCTACGTTTTTTTCACCTAGCCATTCACTCATTTTTTCATTGATCCATGCTGAAGCATGGATGGCAGACATAATCACATTCAAATTTTTCAGATCTGACGCACGCTGCCTCCGTTGCTGCATATCTTCCAAGATGCAATCCAATACATCCAATCCTGATTTCGTTTGAATGTTATGTTTTAATGCGGATAACGATGTCTCACTACTCTCAATCAATTCAGCAACAATTGCTGGATCGTTTCCTGCTTCTGCCAGAATATCCGCAGACGACATACCCTTATGGCTTTTAACAGGCCCCTGTTCGCTTTTGTCATATGGGTCCAATTTTATAAAATCTCCCCGCTCTATAATGGTAATAAGCGCGTCTTTTATGAGCGGATCGGAGTGCCCTAAAACATCCAATAAATTTTGCCTTCCATCCGGTGAAGCCAGGCCCTTCGTAATATCTACAAACAGCCTTCCACCACCAGCTTTAAACATAGGAGCGGAACCTGTTAACCTCCAAACAGATATCCCCAGTGGTTTAATAGGATCCGTCATCATTTGCTGATGCCCAACAGATACGTACACGTGGTTCTCCTGGTCAGTTGCTTCAGGAATGGGATATAAAGTGGTGATAGGTCGGCTCTGGACAATATAAAATGTATCATCAGCCAAACACCATTCGATGTCTTGGGGACATCCGAAATGTTCTTCAATCTGTCTTCCAATACGCTCCAGTTGTAAAATTTGTTGATCCGTAAGGGTTTGCGTTTTTTGCTGATCAGGATTGAACTGCTTGGTCTCTATTCCGCCTTCTTCTCGTCCATAAATAGCCATTTTTTTGGTTTCGATCCTCTTGCTGATGATTACCCCATCCTTTACTTGATAACAATCAGCAGATACCAAGCCGGAGACCAGCGCTTCTCCGAGTCCGAAACTAGCATCGATAGAGAGCACTTTTCGGTTGCCATTGATGGGATCAGCGGTAAATAAAATCCCTGAAGCCTGTGGGAACACCATCCTTTGAACGATAACAGATAAATAAACTTGGCTGTGATCAAATCCATTCTGCATTCGGTAAATTACCGCGCGTTCCGTAAATAAAGAAGCCCAACATTTGCGGATATGCTCCAAGACGGATTCTTTGCCGATTATATTTAAATAGGTATCTTGTTGACCAGCAAAAGAAGCATGCGGTAAATCCTCGGCCGTCGCACTAGAACGCACGGCATAAGCATATTCATCGCCAAACTGGGAGAGATAGTGAGCAACTGCTTCTACAACATCGGAAGGAATGGCTACTTCCATAATGACCTGTCGAATCTTTTGGCTGATTTCACCAATTTGTTTTCGATCTTCTACTTTAAGCGTAGTTAGCCGATCCAACAAAGCATGAACCCTTTCGTTTTGTTCGATGGCTTTTTGATATCCCACTGTTGTAACACAAAATCCTTCTGGGACTTGTATTCCTTCAATTTTTGATAACTCCCCTAAATTGAGCCCTTTTCCACCAACAAGCAAAAGCTGTGTGTCATCCATTTCTTGAAAATCGAGAACCAGTGAATTCATTCAACATCTCTCCTAACCATTAATATAGAGAAAAAAGCGAACCATCATGATCATGCCTAGTCACCGTTGAAGTAAGTCGCCGCATACTTCTTCCTAAAGCCGCTTGAGGATGTAAGCAGCTTTATCGCACCTTCCACTGTCCTTTCTGTTATTTTTTGGGGATAAAAAAGCATTGACAAATCAAACTTCTAGATGTACTATAAAAGTAGGGATAATAATATTTGAACGTTTATATAATTTGTCAATGGCGCTACCGATTATATCATAGCGTTTATTCGTATTCAATTGTTTTATATAAAAAGATGATCCTTGAATTCACCAAGGTCATCTTTTTTTTGCATTAGCCCTGAAACCTCCGCATTTACTTATCGACATGCGTACCTTTATACAGAACTAGTATTGCCGCTGCTATAAGGATCATCCCCATAAAAGCGGGCGCGGCATGACCAAGGGATACATAGATTTGTCCTCCTAGGATAGGCCCGATTATCCTTGCTAAAGCTTGAATAGATTGGCTGCCTCCTTGAATCCTTCCTTGTTCACTAGAATCGACAGATTTGGAGAGCATTCCATTGAATGAAGGTCCGAAGATCGAATCACCAAAACCAAATATAAACATTCCGGCGATAATCAATGGATAGAATGAGAACAAAGCAGATAGCGCAATAAACCCGTAGCCTATAATCTCCGATATCATTCCAAGAATTGCTATCTGTGCATCACTGAGTTTTTTCAAAAGCTTGGGCATTATAAAACCTTGTGAGATGATATCTTGGACGCCCAAAATTGAAAACATAAGTCCGATTAGTGTAGGTGCCCAATGGAAAGTATCTATTGTAAATTGTGAAAAAATTGCCTGTAAAGATCCGTTGGGTATCCAAATTAAGAACGCTGAGACAAGTAATCTCATTAAGTTCTTTATGGAAAGTACGTTTACAAGCTGTGTAAATGGATTAAGTCTTACCAAGGTGATCATTTTTAGTCTATTATTCTTGACATGACTCTCAGACATAAAAAAGAATCCATAAACAACATTTAATAAAGTTATGATCGCCCCCAAATACATAGGTGCAGAATAACCAAACTTGGCAATCAACCCTCCTAGAGCAGGACCAACGGCGGAGCCTACACCTGCAACCGCACTTACCCACCCAAAGTATTTGGTGCGATGTTCTCTAGGAGTGATGTCTGCAAAATATGCAAACAGAGTGCTAATGCTCCCCCCTGCTATACCTTCTATTATACGGCCAACAAATAATACCCATAGAGCTCCGCCCATACCAAAAATGAAGTATCCAAGTGCAGAACCCAAAAGGCATACCAAGAGTAATGGACGACGGCCATATCTGTCGCTTAAAGCCCCAAGTCCGGGGGCCGCAAAAAACACACAGACTGCATAAACAGAGGTCAACAGTGTAACAAAAATGGCTTGATCTCCAGGATTACTTAAATAAGGCTGGACTAAGAATGGGACGACAGGTGTTATGATGCTGAAGCCTATTCCACAAAGAAACACAGACATCAGACCGAATATTAAAGCCTTCTTATCTATGGCCTGTTCTCTATTCTGTTCATTGTTTGAATTAAATTTGAACACTTGAGTTCTCTCCTCAAAAGATTTTATTTTGCTTCCTCGGAAACAAAAACATCGTATCACTATTTTCCTTCCTTGGCAACAAAATAATAGCAGTAAAAATGCAGCCCCTACTCATAGAGCCTGGCTGCTGTGGTTTAATTTTCAATATTTAAATTTATTCCGAATTCACATCTACACCCTGTTTCTTTATTTCTGTATCCAAATGTCTACTATACTTCTCTATGAAGCTGAGCATGCTGTCAAATTGCTCCTCGGTTACCTGCTCAAATATGGCTTTATCCCGCTCTTGAAACTCTTTGTGCAGATCCTCATGGATTTTATAGATTACTTTCCCTTGCTCAGTAAGCCTAAAATAGATTTCTTTCTTGTTTTCCGGCTTCTGGTAGCTTTCGATAAGGCCTTTTTTTATGAGTTTCTTCGTTATTTTGCTGATGGCACCGCTAGTCATATAAAGAGATTCCGCCAGTTTTGTCACGTTTGAATCTATATTTCTTTCAATATATTCGATGCAATGTACTTCAGAAGGCTTATAACCCTTAAGACGGTCTTCCATTTTAAACTTATTGAGCCAAACCATCTTGTTGAATAAGTCTCTGAAACCCACTCTGACCTGTTCTTCTTTATTCACGGACTGTCCTCCTCCCACTTTAAAAATTATCGTTTCTATAATACTAAATAAGGGAGCACAACACGGTGTTGTGCCCTCTTATTTCACTGAACTCCCCCATGAAATGTCCTATGTAAGAGTCATTCATTTGGGTCTCCTCCACGGATTGTCAGAAAATCTAATGGGTCGAATGACTTTACATGGATTACCTGCAGCAATGAAATTGGGCGGGATATCTTTAGTAACTACACTCCCAGCTCCAATAATACTATTTTTGCCGATGGACACTCCTTGTGTAATTTTAACATCACCACCAAGCCACACATGATCTTCTAGGATTATAGGGGCGGAATAAACCCCTTTTTCTGCACGTTCATAAGGATCTTCAGCATGATTTGCTGCATATAGTCCTGCCCTAGGTCCAATATAGACCTCGTTACCAATTTTCACTTCATTACAATCGAGAATAATCATATCATGGTTGATATATACATTATTCCCGATAGAAATATTAAAACCAAACTCGCACCGGAAGTTGGACTCAATATATACATTCTCTCCGACTTCAGCAAATAAATCTTTTAAGATAGACATATCGTATTCATCGTTCGTATTTACTTTATGATTGTATTTCCGACTCATTGAAATCGCATGTGCTCTAAGTGCTGATATATCTTCAGCCGCATCATCATACATTTCCCCCGAATTAATAATTTGCTTTATTTTTTCAATATCCATAGGCCCTCCTGGTAATAGATTATTTTTTCAGTTCGTGTTTTTCTATTTTACAGATAAAATTATATCATCGAAGGATCTAGAAACAATGTACATTGTTCTCTATTCATATATCTATATTATCAATTGAGGAGTTTTAGCATGCTCACACAAATCACACATCTAGATAATACGCTTTATGAATCTATTCAACATGTGCAGCACAACACGAAGCATCCAAGAAATTTGCTTAGAATGTGGTTTGAATTCCTCTAGTTATTTTATTAAAGTGTTCAAAAGAAATAGGGAATTACACCTAAAGAGTACAGAACGAATATTCAGCCTCCTTGCTGAGCTTTTCCCCATTGTAATTTCCCGCCTAGTTCTAGGTTCATTTTCGTTACTCCTTATTTAGATTTGGATAAAGTGTAGTTCCCTCAAACTGGTTATAAAAGACAAAGCCCTCAAATCTAGAGGGCTTTTGATATAAGCTAGTTTTGCTTCACTCATCTGCACCGATATTGACGGCCGTCCCTTTCACGCGGGGCTCGCCGTCGATATCCTCAGTTTCGATAATGGCGTTATCCGTTGATCCAGAATCGATCGCTGGTGAGGAAGATTGCAAATGGAAGTCGCCCTTCGTGGCATTCATGAATTTAGGATCGGAAAATAGAGAATGGGTGTCGTTACCTGTTCCTGATTTGTACGCGGAGAAGCCTACATATTCTTTATTTTTCCAGGTCCAATTGGCTTCCGAATTGCCGCTGGGTGCAAAATATAGATTATAATCCACAATATTGCCAGTGTTTTTGGTGTTTCCATTGTAGATCAACACATCAGTCGAGCTGGCTACAAAAATATTGTTCTTAATCACGTTGTTTCGCGTATTGTACTGAACCAAAAGCTGGCCGCTTCCGTCGTCAAATGTATCGTTCTTGTATACTGTATTGTTCACGATCTTGCAGTTAACTGTTGAGCCACGCTCATCATCGTATCCACCCATGGCAATGCCTGTTAACCGATTATTATATATCACATTACTGCGGACCGTAATGTTGCTGGTGGCTTTGCCAACATGCTCGGAGGCAATTTCAACGCCGATGTCGTTGTTATAGCTGTAATTCTGTTCAATAATGCTTTCCTTGCCCCCATCCACATAAATACCGCCGGCCGAGTTGTCACCGCTCTTATAGGATGGGTTGTTTCGAACAGAGTTATTATAAACCCGGTTGCTCTTCACCAGCCCGTTCCGCGCTTGATCGTAAGTCGTATTCGGCGCGGTTCCTTCAAAGCCGATCAGATCGATTCCAATGTTGTCGTTATCGTGAATGAGGTTACTAGTTACTGTAAAACCATCCACATTACCGTTTAATACGACCGCTTCGCTGGAGCCGAGTACGAGATTGTATAGTTCGTTACCGTTAATTGTCAGGTTGTGAATCGATGCAGGAGCTTTGGTGCCATAAACAGCAATGCCGTGGGCATCCCGGCCCAGTCGGTCTTTGCCAGTTGGGGTGGCTGTGTTTTTGATGTCATGGATTTTGTTATCAGACAGATTGATGAAGCCCCCTGCACCGTGGACGTAAATTCCTGTAGGCACTGCATTTTTAGAAGTAGTAGTAAAATTGCGGATTTCAAACCCCTGGATGGTGACATAATCAACGTCGGCCAATTCGATTAATCCTTCGTTCCCGCTGGCCGATAGTCCAGTCCCGTCGACAATGGCGGTTTCGTTGCCATAGCTTGCGAACACTATGGGGCCTTGCGATGCAGAGCCAGATCGGGTAATTTTCAGTTTCTCCTTGTATACTCCGCCGCGGACGTAGACCTTGCTGCCCGGAGGGACGGCGTCGGCCGCATGCTGAAGCGTTTTCCACGGCGCGTCGCTCGTTCCCGCGTTGGAATCGCTGCCACTCGTCGCCACATAATATTCGGTACCGGCCGCTGAAACGGCAGGAGGTTGCACATTACCGATTGCCAGGCCCAATCCCAAGCTTAAGCCTACAAGCAAAATTCTACTTAGTTTCTTCACGATTTTTCAACCCCATCCAAATTTTACTTTCATCAAATCTACGGTATCATCAATTTGCCTCTTCTTGCAAGCGAAGGCTGGTCTCCACCGATCGGCAAGTTATCGGTGCCTCCCCATGAAATAGCTATGTCGTCTCCCCGATAAAGCAGAGATTATTTCAACAAAAGAAGGACTGCCGATAAATGTCATCGGCAGCCCTTCTCTTCCAAGTAGTATACTCCTCAATCTTGTTCGCTGGATAATTCCTTAAGCGATTTGATTTTACCATGGGGATGCTGTTCTTGCTTTCGTGACTTCCATGCAGCTTCTTTCCTTCTCTTCTGGTGAGCCATAACAGATATCCTCCTTTGGAAATTGTGAATGTATACTACTTCCTTAAGTTGTCATTTCTTGCCTCTGTTCATTCATAGAATTAAATTCTTTACATTTTGTATATACTTTTGAACTAAAATTTTAATTAACAGGCATCTCGTTAAAGAATGTGATGTCGTCGATCGGTAGCCGAGTTGTCTGATGACCTGGTTGTGCCGCTTTGCCAAGTGCAATCAGCATAATTGGAATGTATCGGTCTCCGATGCCGAACGCTTGCTTAAGCTCGGCCGCATTATAGCCGCCCATTGCGACAGTATCGTAGCCGTGAGCACGTGCAACCAGCATGAGCTGCTGGGATACAATACCACCATCGATATGAATGATTTTGTGAAGGCTTTCCTCCGGCAATGAAGCATACGTATGAATTGATCTTTCCACGAACGATTTAGCGGTATCTTCCGCTATATAGCCGTACTTTACTGCTTCGCCGAAAACTTCATCAAGCTTCTTATATCCTTCCGTATCACCAAGCACAACGATCACTGCAGCAGCCTCAGTAACCTGGGATTGATTGTAGGCGATGGGCTGCAGTTTTGCTTTCAATTCCTCCGTCTCAATTACCAAGAAGCGCCACGGTTGAACATTACTCGAAGAAGGCGCAAGCGTCGCTTCTTTCAGCAGCTCCTTAATTTCCTCGTGAGACAAACGAACCGATTTGTCATAATGACGCACAGAGCGACGCTCGCGGATGACATCGGCAAACAAGGCGGAGTTCTGCACAGCTTGAGTTGAGGTTAACATTATGAATCCTCCTTTGAGTAGATACTGTTTTTTATTCAGCACAGTTAAATTCAGGCTAAGCGATTAGTCAAGGCTTGAATTCTGCTAAAACGAAGTGCCATGAAAACTCCCAAAAATTTTTCCGCTTTGCGCGGCTTGCATTTAACTGTTGTTTATATTGCACAGTATAAAATCTAAGCAAGCCGCTGTCAACCTTCTTTTTCCAGATTCATCTAAAGCTTTGCTTCCAGCTGTTCGGCGAGATCAGCAATCGTGTACTTGCTTAATACTCCGCGTATACTGTCATCCATTTCTTGAGTAATATCCTCAAGCGTAGATTTCATACATTTACCGAGCGGATGCGTGCCAGCTGTCTCGATAATACCAAAGGAAAACCTGCTGCCTGAACGAAATACATCGTACACATCAACCAGTCGTATAGACTCTGCAGGTTTTCTAAGGTGGTACCCGCCGTCACGTCCTTCCCGGGTTCCGATAAATCCTTCCTTGGCGAGAACGGAAAGTATACGGCGCAGCAGAGAAGGCTCCGACTGAAGATATTTGGCGAGTTCAATACTTGGACAAGCTATGCTTTTGTCCTCCTGAGACAAAATAACAAGCGCTTGAATAGCAAGTCCAAACCATTTTGGGTGCTGAGTCGGTGTACAATACTCCTGCTTCAACCTTTACTCTCTCCTTCCAGCTTACACTTAGCTAGTATGAGTAAATTGTACCTAATTCCCTAATATGCTGCAATAGACGAGCTTACATTTATATATTTAGATATGATATTGGCTTTTAAATGTGAAAATCTCATCAACAGCTTGGTGATACCCACCTGTTTTTCGAAAGGATTCTCTAATATGTGCAACAGCTTTTTTGAAAGATGGGCGGCTTAACACATGCTCTGCGGCTTCACGTAATTGATGTGCAGTCAAGCTTTCCATTTGCAACTTAATGCCTGCTCCCACATCGGCGACTCGCCCCGCAATAACCGGCTGATCCGCGCTTTGCGGGATGACGATCAGCGGAACCCCGTAAAAGAGCCCTTCATGGGTACTATTCATTCCACCATGGGTAATAAATAATTTAGTGTATTGCAGAATATCCGTTTGTGGGACCTCATTTTTTACAATGAAGTTTTCAGGAACTTCTCCTAAATCGGAAATTTGAGTTCTCTTTCCGATCGACATAACAATCGTATGATCCATGTTCCCAAATGCCTCAAAACAAAGCTTATAGAAGTCAACTGCTTGGTTAAAGACTGTACCCAGCGAAATGTAAATTGGGTTGTTCCCCTTGATTGCAGTAAAATCGAAGTTTTCTTGTGTTAAGCGTGAAGAGATGGATGGACCTACAAATTTATAAGTTTGGTCTAATTCTTCTCCATAAGGTTGAAACTCCCTTGTTGTATATACGATTGTAAGTGGTGCAGGATTACAAAACACTTCGTAAGGTGAATGGATCTCCACGCCATATTTATCCTTCACCATCGCCGTCAAGTTTTGAAATTTTTCGTTTATAGGTTTAACTATATCTGTAGGGACATGATTGGAGAATTGTTCCATAATATGATTAAATGATTCCTTTGTCTGGGCAAAAGAAGTACAAGAGTTGATTGCAGGAAGCTTAAGAATTTGAGCAAGCAAACGTCCACAACCAAACATGGAATCATGGATGATGTACTCAAAATGCTCTCCTTTGATCTGTTCGAGAACGCTCGGAATGACGATATCTGCTGTAAGTAAAAGACCGTTGATTCTTTCCAGCAAATAATCTCTGCCACCTGAGATAAAAGCTTTTATAAATTTTTGATCGTCAAATGTTCGTACTGAAGCCCCCGTTCTCTCCATACGTTCCCTAAAAGCTTCAATAGAAAAGTACACTACCTCTTCTCCACGCGAAATAAGCTCTTGCACAACTCCAATGGTTGGATTGATATGTCCCTCTGATCCACCATTAATAAATAAAACACGCGCCATTTCTTCCACTCCTTAATTCATTTTATTCAGTAAAATTAACCGCTTCTGATTCTAATATGTTCTGTTAAGTCCAGGTGCTTAGGATGCTCCTTCTCTAATGAACATTGTAGCTGCTTTCTCAACTTAGTATACTTTTAGTCGTCTCCATAACAAACAAAGACGCCTATTTTAGCGGCTCTGTTTACAGCAAAAGAAGCTTGTTTTCATACTGGACATCGTTGACTACGTTTAATACTCATGGTTACTGGATGACTGCTTGTTGAACTGAACCGCCAAAAACTGTGCTTAATCTCGATGTATCCCTAATACCATTGGGACCCTCGATGATAATACGACCTTGTTCCGTAAAGCTTGATCCTTGCCAGTCAGTGGCCATATCCAGATAATCGAGACCCGGACTGTTTCCTTTCCAAGACCATGCTAGATAACCTACACCTTTTTGTTCAGCGTAACTCATAATGGTAGCCTCATCCACATCGCCACTCGTATGTTTGATACCGAATTCTCCAATCACTAGAGCCAGGTTTTTATTCAGTACATGATCCATATTGCTTTTTACAGTGGCGGCATTCCCTCCGGCATATTCGTACATAATAGATTTTCTGCATCGTTTCCAGCTATGTAAATTTATCAAAGCGACCTAAGGCATATATATTTTTGTTTTTCAGTACTATTCCTTGATGAGTAAAAAGTTTTAAAATCTGTTTTCCTAACTCCTTGGCATGGGTCCTAAAAATACAAAACAAGACACCTTTCTGCTATCAGTTGTCTTGTCTAACTTTGTTTTATTTATGTAGCTGTCGATTAAACTCCTCAAACAAACAATCCTCTACTTATTCGGTAGAGGATTGTTGCTTTTCAGGCTTCCTATTATGTATCTGTGCGCACATCATCCCACTCCTGTCCCATGTAACTAGTGAGCCATTTTAGCACACGATGACGTTCATACACTACACCATCATCCAGATTTCCAGGGGCGGGCTGTTTATGAATACGGCTATCCACACACAACCAGTCATAACGCCAAATTAAATCGGCTTCATCTAAAATTTCCTTGCTGCTGCGCAGCCTTGAGTTTGACAGAAAATCTTCAAACGAGTAAAATTGCTGCAGCTTTGAAACAGACAAGGGCACGTCGCAAATCCCAGTTGGGTCACCTAGCTGATCAAGATGGCCCAAAGCCCATAACAGAACCCAAAAGCCTTCATAACGCCAAGAGAACTGGATACCTTCCGACTCATCGACGTAATCATTGAATAGGAATCTTTTTTCTTCTGGTGAAAAGAAACGGTCCGCGCCATACTGATCAGTCACTTGATTTATTATCCGTTTCGTGTCTTCCATGCTTTCACCCGCACCGATACACTCACCTTTCAGTGCCACAATACATAAAGCAACGGCTCGGCCAGCCACTTCCTTAAGAGAACGGATGCTGTCTGCGGCTTCATCTCCTAGCCTGCCTGGGATCGGCGGCATTTGCGTAAAGCCTTGATCGACCAATTTCTTTTCCGACTGCAGCTTTCGCTTCATCCCGGATTCGCTAATTCGGTCCTCTCCATGCAAATAACTGACATGAGCAGTAACTGTATAATCTTCCACTTCCGAACGTCCATTAACATCTAATAACAGACTTCCGTCAGGTGCAAGCAAATTACCGCCACCCCAGAACATTAGCCCATCCAGCGAATTTATAAAATCAAGCAATTCGGCAAAAAAGGCTTTGGATATATCCTCCTCGGTCTCCACACCAATCACCATATTCAGCGTACTTATCTTGATCAGTAGCTTTTGCTGCAGCTGTTTGTTCTCAGCAGGAATCTGACTGAAAAAATTTATCATTCCGTTAAGCATGGAGGCAAACTCCTCCGGATTCGTTTTGCTGGTCATTATATTAAACCCTTTGACTTTCTTATTAAACCAGCCCTTGCCTTTGACCTCAAACCTAGTTTTGCTTTCATTCACGTGTATCTGATTATTGGGATAAATCGAATTTAATAATTTCTCAACCTGATCCAGATCGAAGGTTGAGCTATAAAGTGCACAATTTCTCATGGTGACCTCCTTATGACCACACTACGAATAGTCCATGTTTGTTACTTGCTCGGTTCAATTAACTCTGCAAAAGCCGATGCAGCAATGCCTCTCCCTCATTCTCAAACTTTCGCTGCGCATTCAGGAATTCAGGAACCTCTTGCAGCCGGGAAGGTCTGTACCCAGGACCGCCACAACCGCAGGAATGGTATGTATATCCATTTTGGTACAGAAGCTCTATCTTTTTCCACTGCTTGATATCCGTTTGCTTCGGGGCTTGAAAATCATGCCCCATGTCATGCATAGGCGCCTGGCATTGCGGACAGACATGGACAATCCCCTCATATTTTTCCTTTGGAATCTCAAAACGGGATGTTTGTTTATATACCTTCCTACATACAAAGCAGGCAAAGATATCTTTGTATGGGCCGTACATTGCGTATCTACACATATTTTCACCCTCTTTTAAAATTATAATTGCGATATTATTCTTGCTCACATATTAGCAATCTATCAATCTATTATTTTTGAACAATCAAAAATACATTCACAGCGCCGCAGTATTAAGAGTACATAGATGTCTAGCGGGTGTTTCTTTTATATTAGAGCGACATCATAAAAATAATCAAGTTAAACAGTCCTATCTAGCGCATTCCTCGTGATGATGCTGCTATTTTTTTATAGCATTAAGATCTTTTCGAGGGATACAATTATGTAGCATGTTGTTCCTAACAGTTAACTAAGAAGACTCCAAAGCCGCAGTCAAAGCGGAACTGGAGCCTTCTTTTTAACAGCACTGAAACATCTAGAGCAGAATAGGCAAATCCCAGGCCTGCTATTGGGGCCATCCTCAATCTTGTAATTTTATATGCTGCGAATACAGCTTCAGGCTGGTACTCGTTTACACATCTAATGTATATAAGGGTAGATTTCCCGGTAAGGCCGCCGGGCGCTGACATGTACTCTGCATCTGATAAAAGGTCTGTTGATCGGAAGAATCATGAAATGCCCACATCGCTTCCAGCACATGGTAGGCCAGTTCCCCGCTGGCGCGGTGGGGGCGTCCATTCCGGATTGCATAGGCCATATCAGCAACACCGATACCTCGTGTATTCTCCTGGTAACCTGGCAGCAGCGGGACCTCGGTCCAATTTTGCTCACCTACCAGCCTAAAGCGAACTGGCCCTCCGAATGTGTTCGGGTCAGGTACCTGCAACGTGCCATGCGTACCATATACCTCGATCGGTGGCAGAGTACTTCCACCAAAGATGTCAAAGCTGGTAATCAGCGTACCAACAGCTCCCTGCTTGAAACGCAACAATCCAGCCACATGGGTCGGAATATCGACTGAGATGGTCTGGCCTCTCTTTTTCTCGCTCGTAATTGTTCTCTGATCCATCGCTTTGCTGGTCATGCCCGAAATGGCGGCAATCGGTCCCAGCAATTGCACCAGAGCCGTCAAATAATAAGGTCCCATATCAAACATCGGACCACCACCAGCTGCATAATAAAATTCAGGATCAGGATGCCAATGTTCGTGTCCACGAATCATCATAAAAGCCGTAGCAGCTACCGGATTCCCAATGACTCCGTCTTCAATCAGTTTTAATGATGTCTGTATACCGGAACCAAAGAAGGTCTCCGGTGCGCAGCCGACAAGCAGTCCTTTTTGTTGAGCAAGATCCAAGACTGCCTGGCCCTGCTCTCGGGTGACAGCAAGTGGCTTCTCCACATAGACATGCTTGCCAGCCTCAAGAGCTCTTAGACACACATCAGCGTGAACGCCCGGGATGGTCAAATTAATGATGAGTTCGATCTGCGGATCAGCCAAAATCTCATCTACCGTATATACGTTTGGAACGTTGAACGTTTTCGCCTGCTCCTCTGCCCGACCTTGGTCCAGATCCGCTACTGCGAACAGCTCCAGAATGTCGAAACGATGGCAATTTTCCATGTAAATTCCGCTAATTTTACCGCAACCGATGATACCCACTTTCATTTTTTTCATGCCTGAACTCCCTTCCCCTTCAGAAAAAATGGATAATGGCATTCTTTTATTGCATCGGATATCCTTTCACGCTACTGCTGCTGGCTGTCTGCCATCCCCGTATATGCCTCTGTCAGGGAGCTATCACGGTTGACCGCCGCCTGTTTGCCAGCTGCAGTCCACAGGAACCCGCTACGCATCATCTCGGTCACTTGAGGTATATCTATGATATCTGCGTGATGACCTAGCGAATTGTAGAACACGCGTCCGTTCCCCCATCGTTTTGTCCATACAACAGGCATATCCACTGGTCCATTGGCTGAATGAGGTCCCGGAACGACTGGGAAGCGTGTGGTTGCCAGCACCTCAACCGCAGGGTCTACATGGAGGTAGTACTGCTCGCTTTTGACTTGAAAATCCTCAATGTGGTCCAGCAACGGGCTGGAGCCTCGCTTAATGTTCACCCTATATTCCACCCCGTCATTGCCGGGATGTGCAACCCATTGCCCGCCTGTCATGAATTGCCAGTCTACGTTGTTCCGAAAGGCATCGCACATGCCACCGTGGCAGCCTGCCAGACCTACGCCGCTTTGAACTGCTGCTGATACATGATTGACCAATTCCTGCTCAATCTGGCCCATAGTCCACATGGGAACGATCAGGTCGAGGCCAAGCAGTTTCTCCGCATCCTGGTAGGCGTCAAGGCTATTAGATACCTCTACCTCGAACTGTTCTTCCTTTAAAATACGTTCAAAAATAGCTGACACCTGCTCCGGCTCATGTCCGTCCCATCCACCCCATACAATCAGTGCCTTGCGCATCTGTAATCCACTCACCTTTCGGAATGTGTTGTTAACCTACATTTCTTCAATGGATACCCAACGGCGTTCCTTTATAGATCGTTCTACTGCTTCAAGCACGGCCTGGCAAGCGACCCCGTCATGAAAGTTTGGTGAAGGTTGCCGTCCTTCGGAGATAGCACTCAACATCTCTAGCATCTCGTGGGTGAAGGTATGCTCGAATCCAATTGTATGTCCTGCAGGCCACCAGGCTTCGGAATACTTGTGTGCCGGATCGGTGGCGAGCACGCGGCGGAAGCCTTGAACACCTTCCTCATCCTGTGTGAAATACACTTCCAGCTCATTCATTCGCTCAAAGTCAAACCGTACACTGCCCAGACTACCGTTGATTTCGAATGAATTTGTGCTCCGATGTCCAGCAGCAAAGCGTGTGGCCTCAAAGCTGCCCAGCGCACCTCCGGCAAAACGTGCTAGAAATAACGTGGCATCATCGACCGTCACTTCTCCCATCGGTGCATTGGCCTCGGCACTCCTTTTGGAGCTCAATCCGCTCATCTCCAAAGCCAGCGGGCGCTGTTTGATGAACGTCTCGCTCATGCCGATGACTTCGTGAAATTCGCCAACCAGGAACCGAGCGAGATCAATCAAATGGGCGCCAAGATCGCCATGAGAGCCAGAACCGGCCACTTCTTTTTGCAACCGCCATACCAGCGGGAAGGATGGGTCCATGATCCAATCCTGAAGGAAAAAGGCACGGAAATGATAAATCTTGCCTAGGCGGCCGCTTTCGACTAGCTGTTTCGCCAGTTGGACAGCCGGAGAAAAGCGATAATTGAAGCCAATCATATGACTGACCCCTGCTTTCTCTGCTGCCTCCAGCATGTCACGGGAATCTGCCAGGGAAAGCGCAAGCGGCTTCTCACAAAACAGATGCTTGCCATGGAGAGCAGCTTCCATGACAATTTCCTTATGGGCATTACTCGGGGCGTTAATGTCAATAAGATCAATATCGTTACGTTTCACTAGATCACGCCAATTCGTAACACTCTCGCTCCAGCCGAACTGGTGAGCAGCTGCTTGAACCCCCTGCTCGTTACGTCCACAGATGACGGACATCTCTGGCTGCAGCGGAGCGTCTGGGAAGAACATGGGTAGACTACGATAAGCGTTGCTGTGAGCCTTGCCCATAAATTTGTAGCCAACCATTCCAATACGAAGACGTTTAGACATGTCGTGATCCTCCTTATGGGTATGAGTTTCAACGAATTTATTGATGTATGCTGTTATTGACGAATGGATGACGCCCTAACAATTAGCGCTGTGGACAGGAGTTCTCTGATCGGGTCGCCCCCTGTCAGTTCCAGAGCCGGAATAGTATCCTGAAAGCCGGGTATAAGCTTCGAGGCTGCAAGCTCCCCCATCTCATAAAAAGGTACGCGGACACTGCTTAGCGGCGGAACAGCCATCTCAGCTGCATCCGAATCGTCATAGCCCACAAACGCTGGGAATTGCTCAACTGCCAGCCCGCGTTCACGGAGACCCTGCATTACACCGAGGGCCATCCGGTCGTTCGCTGCAAATACGGCATCAATATTATCTAATTTATCTAGAATTGTAGCCGACGCTTCGAGCCCGCTTCGGCGACTGTAGTTCCCTTCCAGAACCAACTCGTGGTCATATTCAATATCAGCCTCCTGAAGCGCGATGAGATAACCCTTCAATCGCTCAGTACTGTTGGAATAGATATCCGGACCGTTGAGAAAGGCTATCCGCTTGCATCCCTGCTCAATGAGGTGACTTACAGCCACCCGGCTTCCTTCTACATGGTCTGCATCCACTTCACAGAACGACTGTCCTTCAAAATGGTGATTCATGACACAGAACGGCCGCCCCTCTTCCTGAAGTTTCCTCAGAGCCTCCACCTCATCGTGGTCATCTTTTGCTCCAAGAATGATACAACTGTCGACCCTTTGCTGGCGGAAAAGACTGCTGTAGTCTATCCGTTCCCCTGGCTTTCGGAACAATAATAGCAGATCAAGCCCGCTGTCTCTGGCCTTGTTGCCGATGCCGCTCAGCATCTCGGAGAAAAAATAGGCAGAGAACAGGTGCGCCTTCGGGACATAAGGCATAACCACACCAAGATGGCCGCTTTTGCTTCGGGCAAAGTTGCGGGCCAATGCACTGGGAACATATCCAAGTTGATTGGCAACGTCCAGGACCCTTTTTCGCGTATCTTCCTTGATCGGACCGGTCGCGTTCAATACCCGAGACACCGTCGCTTCGGACACGCCAGCGAGTTCTGCTACTTCCTTGCGCGAAACGATATCGCTCACCTCCAATCATTTTATGTACGCGCGTACATTTTCTCATGCAACCCTACCTCTGTCAATCCCGGAAAAGCGTGTTACATTTTGATATCCTGTTATCCATTCACCCAAGATCAGTGTGGCAAATAGCGTCGTCCCTATCAACTGTAGACTGCAAATGACAGGAATGGTGATGGATACGTCCACTTTTTGAAAATAATAAAAATGGAGCAATTGTCCAGTGGTCCAGAAAATACCGAATATAAAACTTACCACAAAAGGAACCAGTGCTATTGAGGCTGGGTGAATGATATACAAGCCCAGGGAAATCAAAACAGCACCAATAACGGTACCTGTCAGTTGTTCCCAGGGACTGGCTTTAGTCATATGCGCCAAAATCGGCATGACTCCCCAACCGATGGCTGGAATAAAAGCAATTATAAAATCCACGCACGCCGCACGGTTTCTCCTCCCGTAAAGGTAGTCTTTTTACATTCGTTAAAAATACCATGCAGAAAAAAAACAACAATTTACAATAGCAAAAAAAACCGCTTTCATATACTGAGATTATCACAGATTAATATAGTAAAATCAAAGAAAATGACCCCTATATCCGTTGGGAGATGTACACATCATATTTTTAAAGCTTCGTTAAAAAGAAGAGCTTTCTTCCAATCACAACCTTCCCGTACTTTCCCCAATATAAAATCTATGTTTATTAATTGATCAGTATAGTATAAGTTAAGAATGATAAATATCTAGAAAAAAGATAGAATCTAACTAAAACTATTTTAAAAGGTTCTTTGTTTTCCCCATATTTCACTTAAAAAAAGTAATGTATTTTTCTATCACTGGCTTTGTTATGCTGAGTTCAATAATAACGCTTTCAACAGGGTTTTATATTTTGAAAGGGGCTATGTACATAGCTAGTATACAAGTTAACCCAAAAGAACGTACATTTCACTTAACGAACAAATATTGCAGTTATCTTTTCCGTGTCATGGAGAACGGACAATTGGAGCATTTATATTATGGCAAAAAAATAGAGTACCTAGGTCAATATGACCGTTTTATTGAACGAAGCTACCGCTCCGTGTCTGTCGGTGAGTTTGACGGCGACTTGGTCACATCATTGGAAAGCATTAAGCAGGAGTTCCCTTCTTCAGGAAGTGGAGACTATAGAGAACCAGCCGTTGAGATCATACAGGAGGACGGTTCTCATGTAATGGAGTTCATCTTTGACCGTTATGAAGTCATCACAGGGAAACCTAAAATCCCCCATCTCCCTGCTACGTTTTGTAAGGAAGCAGATGAAGCAGAGACACTCCTGATCACGCTGACCGATTCCCTTACAGGAGCGGTTGCCGTGCTTGCTTACACTATCTTTAGCGAACTGCCTGTAATCACGAGATCCATATCCATTACGAATTCCGGAAATAGTATTCTGAAAGTCAACCGTCTCATGAGCATGAGCCTTGATCTTCCAGACTCCGAATATGAGATTATTCATTTGTCTGGGGCATGGGGCAGGGAACGACATGTAGAACGTACACCACTCAGACCAGGCGTTCAGTCCATTGGGAGCACACGGGGAATTAGTAGCCATATTCATAATCCATTCCTTGCGCTTGCCAAACGAGGGTCTCAGGAACACCATGGAGAAGTTTATGCAGTTAATCTCGTCTACAGCGGGAACTTTCTTGCCCAGGCAGAAGTGGACAGCTATTCAACGACTCGACTGAGCCTCGGTATTCATCCTAAAAAATTTTGCTGGACTCTGAAGCCTGGAGAATGTTTTTATTCGCCTGAAGCAGTTATGGTCTATTCACAGAGCGGTTTGAACGGCATGAGCCAGGCATTCCATCGCCTGTACAATAAACACTTAATTCGTAGTAGCTGGGCAGACCGAGAAAAACCTGTATTGATCAATAACTGGGAGGGAACCTACTTTGATTTTACCGAGCAGAAAATAGTGGATATGGCTAAAAAAGCAAGTGAACTAGGGATTGAACTCTTTGTCTTAGATGACGGTTGGTTCGGCCAAAGAAATAATGATACCACCTCGCTCGGTGACTGGTTTGAAAACCGTGAAAAGCTACCGAACGGAATTTCGAATTTGGCAAAGAAAATCAATGAGCTCGGTATGAAATTCGGTCTTTGGTTCGAACCGGAAATGGTTAATTCCGACTCTCATATTATGAAAGAACATCCGGACTGGGTTGTGGGAACACCCGGTCGCAAGCGCAAGCATGGACGACATCAGTTTGTTCTTGATTATTCCCAGCCACCTGTTGTGGATTACCTGTTCAAGCTAATGGATGACGTGCTCTCCTCTGCTCGAATCGAATACGTAAAATGGGATATGAATCGCTGCATTTCAGAAGCTTATTCATTACCTTTAGGTAAGGAAAGACAGGGCGAGTTTTTCCACCGTTATGTCTTAGGCGTGTATGCTTTGTATGAGAAGCTGATTACCAAACACCCTGATATTTTGTTTGAGTCCTGTGCTTCCGGTGGGGGGCGGTTTGACCCAGGAATGCTTTATTATGCTCCGCAAACATGGACGAGCGACTATAGCGAAGCTATTGAACGTCTCAAGATTCAGTATGGCACTTCCATGGCCTATCCGCTTAGCAGTATGGGTGCTCATGTGTCAACCATTCCGAACCACCAGGTAGGCAGAACCGCACCGCTGCAAACCAGATCAAATGTCGCCTACTTCGGTGTATTCGGTTATGAACTTGATCCATTGGCTTTGACCGAGAAAGAGTGCAAAATAATCAAAAAACAGATACAAGTGTATAAACACCACCGTCGATTAATTACCCAGGGAACGTTTTACCGTCTGCAAAGTCCTTTTGAAAAAAATGAGACAGCTTGGATGACTATTGATGCAGAACGTGAGCATGCTCTCGTCGGCTGGTACCAGGTGCTGTCGCGTCCCAATGCAGCTTATGAACGGCTAAAGCTCACCGGGCTGGACGAAATGGCAGTATATTACGTGGAAGAACTGGGCCAACGTTTTACAGGCAGCGAATTAATGAACATCGGACTTATCCTCACCCCACCATGTAAGGCCAACCTGGATTTTAATATTGCGAAGAAATATGATTTCTCATCTCAATTATTTACTTTAACTAAAGAGACTTCCTCGTGATTGAGATATAAGTTTCATTAGGGGATAGACTATAGTTAGAACGCTATGATTGATGCTATTGATCTTAAATACGTCATACCGGGTAAAATCATTTTCGTATAAATTCGATGATTTTACCTGGTATGACTCTCTGAAAATAAAGTATCCCATCAATTCTTGACTGCATGCCTAATCGCGCAATATACAGTGCTGTCTGGATAGACATTATGTCCAGCAATAGAAGACAACTTAATGATGTGTCCCGATTTCTGTTCTCGCCGCATCACAGGCAAATCAGCCGAAATTCCATACAAAATCCCTCTGCTGTTCATATCAATCATCATATTCCATTCATCCATTTTCTCTCGCCCAACTATTCGAATCAGACCATTGAGATTTCTAATCTCAAATCGCATTTGCCTAGGTTCAATTATTTTGTGTCGGCATATGTTGTAACAAATAAAAATTTCAATAGAGGGTGCTACTCTCACATTCATGAGTCAAAAGCAGCTTAAGCGGGTTGCTTCCTCAATTTCAGCTAAAAGCATTAAAGATCATGTCTATCAGGACCAAATACGAGATTCGCCGACTGTTTGGCCTCCTCAATGACCTTCATAACCTTTTCGCTGTGCTCAAGCATATCCGAGACTTTTTCTAAATCATTTTCTCGGATGATACGGTCGAATTCAACGAATTCGTCATACATACGATGCGAATGATCTTTCAGGTCCACCTGGATGGGCGTTTCCTTATTAGGAGTGTATTCAAAATAATTGCATACATTAGCTGAACTCGCCATATGGATATAGCCCTTATTGCCTTGAATGTTCACAGCATTAGGGGCCGTACTATCTTTTGAACCTATGCAAACACACTTGAAATCGCCGTAATCCAGCAGCAATATACCTGAGGTGTCAATGCCACGCTCCATGTTCGCCCAATACTCCACCTTCTTAGGGCTCCCAAAGAAACCAACAACAAAATGAATGTTGTATAAATTGATATCCATCAAGGCTCCCCCAGACATTTCCGGATTGAATGCAGGCTGGATTATCCCCTCTTTGAAAGCCTCATACCGGGAAGAATATTGAGAATAGTTGCATTCCACGATTTTAATCTCGCCAAGTCTAGGCAGATACTCCTTCATGGACAAATAATTTTTCAAATATTGATTCGTAATGGCTTCCACCAATACCAATTTTCTTTGCTGAGCAATTTCTTTTAGCTCTAGAAATTCTTGCAAATTGGATGTAAACGGCTTCTCACAAATGACATGTTTACCACTCAATAAAGCTTCTTTGGCGTATGAATAATGAAGATGATTAGGCAACCCAATGTAGACAGTGTCCACGTCATTATCCATCAGCATTTTGCGGTAATCCGAATAAATCTGAGGAATTCCATACCTATGTTGCCAATCCAATAACTTCTCTTCATGATTAGGTCTAGAACAAATGGCCTTTAATAAAATAGTCGGGATTTCCTGAATAAAGCTCAATAGATCCCCTACGATTATTCCTGCTCCGACAATTCCCAATTTCATTCTAATTACACTCCTCTATGCCCTTCTCAAGTATTTCCATTGAAGTTATGGTTTCTTCATCTTTAATCACTTTTTCCTTGCCATGTATGATCGATTGATAGAGATCATCATACAGCCGGGCATAATCTCCTTTTTCTGAAACGACTTTTTCTTCATGGTACTGACCATCATCATCCAGGTATGTTAAGATGCCATAATGCTCAGGCTGGTCAAGGCCGAAATCAGAGTGTCCCGTAGGCAGATAGAATAATTTAAGATGCTCTTCCTGACGATCCTTTGTCTGCTTTATAAAAACACCTTTTTTGCCGTATACCACAAAACTCGGCCGCTCTTTTAAACGAAAAAAGCTGGATTTGATGGATACCTTGAGTGAGGAATAATAAAAATCCAGATCAAAATAGTCATTCATTCTTCCGGAACCGAGCAATTGGCGAACATCGTAGTGGATCGTGTCAGGTTTCCCAAAATAGGAAAGAACCTGGTCAATGGTATGAGCGCCGTGTCCATACAGGTAACTGTTATGTTTGGAAAAATGAGAGGTGGAGTTAGGAGTCTCAGGGCGATAATAATCGAAATGCATCTCTACCTCCAACAAATCACCGAGTTTTCCTGATTCAATAACCTTTTTTGTAGTGAGGAAATCCGAATCATAACGTCTATTTTGATAGCACTGTATAATCAGATTTTTCTCTTTAGCATATTGGAAGATGGACACAGCTTCTTCTTTCGTCAACATAAAAGGCTTCTCAACAAGTACATTTTTTCCGTGGTCGAGTGCCATTTTCGCATACGTGTAGTGCGATTCTACTGGTGTACAGATAACAATTAACTGAATTTCCTTATCGTTCATTAGAGATTCAAGATGATCTGTATACTGCACGCCAGGGGTTTTCCCCCACTCCCCTTTATCTGGATTACGGGCGTAGATCGTCTTTACCTTCAAATAATCTCTGCTCAATGAAAAAGGAAGATGATACCGATTGGTGCTTTTGCCATTCCCAATGTAACCGATGGTAAGCATATTAATTCCCCCTAGACTCTTTTTCATTTATTATAGTAAAAGAACGTCAAACGTAAAGAATTTGCCATCAAAATGGTACATTCAACCGAATAGTTGTTAGTAATACGGTTTGTTTTTGAACAAAATGTTTACTTTGCATTTTTTGTAAAATGATATTTCTATTGAACCGGGGGGAACCTGTTGAAAATACTGATGCAATTATCTGAAATGCAAAACTTTACACCAAACGAAAAAAGCATTGCTTCCTATATTTTGGCCCATAAGGAAAAGATTCTGCATTTAAATATTCAGGAGCTTGCCAAAGCTACGTATACTTCACACTCAGCCATTAATCGATTAATTCATAAACTTGGGCTATCCGGCTTCAAGGAGTTTACCATTAAACTTGCTCTGGAATTTCAGCAGGATACCCAGAATATTTCCAATGTAGACCCCAACTATCCATTCGGATTTGATGAAACCCCACTACAAGTGGCGAAAGAAATTGCAGAGCTAATGAAGGAAACGATTGAAAAAAACTTTACCTTCTTGGGTGATAACTTGCTGTCACAAACGGCCCAGTTGCTGAATCAAGCGGATAGGATCTTTATATATGCGTTAGGCGATTCACAAATCCGAGCGAAAAGTTTTCAGAATAAATTAATAAAAATCAACAAATACGTGGTTATAGCCACGGAGCTGTCTGAATGGGCTTACCATACGGCTAATCTAACGTCTCAGGATTGCGCTATATTTTTAACTTATCATGGCAAGTCACCGATTTTTTTTAAAGCGGCACGACATTTTGCGCGAGAAAATATTCCATTTATCACAATTACAGCTACCAATCAAAGTGAATTGGCCAGACTAAGCCATATCTGTATCCAGGTGCCTAATGACGAAGTAAAGCATGCCAAGATCGGTACATTTTCATCGCAAATTGCCTTTGACTATGTATTAAATGTGATATACTCCTGTATCTATAAAATCGACTACTTGAAAAATATGCAAACCCTAACACAATCGTTGGAGAATTCGCATCTCAACGACATGATGAATGACGTTTAGAAGGACTAGCTTCCCTCTAGCTGCAAAATAAGCGGCAACTTATAAGTATATAGGGTTGTCCTTCAACAAATAAGGTCTAGTTAGTATTATGCTAACTAGACCTTTGTCTTTTATCGCTTCAAGCCCGTCAGTACAGCCGACAGCAAGCTTGGAAAGCGTTCATTCAAATCATCGTAACGGATAGAGATAAAGCGCTGGGTTCCCTCTATTCTCGTATGAATAACCCCTGATTCCCGAAGAACCTTGAAATGATGAGACAAGGTTGACTTTGGAGCTGAAATATCTATCGAGCTACAGGATTGCTCCCCTTTTTCGTCTAAAATCTGGATGATATTAAGCCGAATGGGGTCACTGAGTGCATATAAAACTGTAGGTAAAGTAATTTCTATTACGTTAGGATGATACAGCGTTCTCAAGATCCGTTCACCTGCCTAATAAAGAATTATAGTTGCATTATAGCATATTGGAATGCTATATTTCTATTATTCGAAAATATTCGAACATTAGAACAAATGGAGGGTTTCGTTTTGAGTAAAATTGTCACCTTGTTTTTCTTGATTATGTTTTTCATTGGTACGGATACGTTCATTGTGTCGCCTCTTCTACCTATTCTTCGTGAAAGCTTCGGTATTTCTATCGAACAATCGGGCTGGATCGTTTCAGCCTATGCTTTAGGGTATGCTCTGTTTGCCTTAATAGCAGGACCGTTGTCAGATGCATGGAATCGAAAAAAAGTACTGCTGTTCGGTTTGCTTGGTTTCGGTATCTTCACTCTACTTTGCGGCTTTGCCGTTGATTTTTGGACCATGATTGCTTTTCGCTTATTGGCTGGCATTAGTGCCGCTTTTGCCTCACCTCAAGTTTGGGCAGCCATTCCTCAATTAGTTCAACCACATAAAGTGTTAAAAGCCATGGGAGTTGCCACCGCAGGATTAGCCTTTTCCCAAATGCTAGGCGTTCCTATTGGCAGCTATCTCGCAACCGCCGGGTGGCAAACACCCTTTATTATGATTGGTTGCTGCACCTTCCTGATCGTTATTTGGACTGCTGTTCTCTTGCCCGCCTTACCTCCTTCTATGCAGAAGCAAAAGGCTCCCTCGATTAGGAACAGATATCGTTTATTGCTGCAGGGCTCAACACCTAAGGTCGCTTTTCTGGCCTACTTCCTGTTCCAACTCGGAAATTTTGCTGCCTTCTCTTTTATTGGCACATGGCTGTCCGACAAATTCAGCCTCAATGTTGCAGATATTGGTACGGTGATATTATTCCTTGGTTTAGGAAATACGATCAGCAGCTTATTTGGGAGCAGCCTAGTTAACAAAGTGGGTCCTAAGCATTCTTTGATCTATGGCGTAATTTTTATCGGCCTGCTTTATTTGCTTCTGCCCTCTTTACCTAGTGTGACCTATGTCGAAATTACATATTTTCTGATCTTCCTTATCCTTGGAATGATTTTTCCGCTTATGATGAGTATGCTTCAAACCTTGTCTGCCACAGCACGCGGAACAGTTTCATCACTTGCCAATTCTTGTATGTATTTTGGAACGATGGTTGGCTCTTTCACAGCAGGAATGCTATACGCGCACAACGGTGGTTTTATTTCCGTTAGCCTGTTTTCTGTGATTTGTTTCGGTGTGTCACTAATCTTGTTCCTACGTAGCGGAGTTTTACTAGGTCTAAGATTAAAATAGAAACGAGTAACCATAAAATTCGACATAAACTCTATCTTTGGGCCAGAAAAAGAACTTATATTATTAGAAAAGCCGCCAGTATAGCGGCTTCTTATGCTATCTAGTGTTGTCTACCTTGAAGAATCAATTTTCATCAATAGCATTTTGAATATCATAATTATCGATGTTGATATCCAAAGCCATTCCAAGTGCTAACTTTGCCAGCTGACTTCCAATAAAGGGCCCCATGGTCAGTCCGGATGCTCCAAGCCCATTGGCAGCTATAAGACCGTTCCAGCCAGGAACAGCTCCAAGCACCGGTAGAAAACCAGGTGTAAAAGGACGGAAACCAACTCTTACCTCCTGAAAAGTACTATTTGCTAAATCAGGTGCTAATTCTAAACCTTTATTTAGGATTTCCTGCATCCCGCCTGCTGTTACTCTTGTATCGTATCCTTCGATTTCATTTTCGTGAGTCGCCCCTATGACGATTTTCTGTTGATCAAAAGCTAACAAATATTGATCAGAAGGCGGCATGATTACAGGCCAGGTGCCTGTATCTTGCCCTTCAGGGATCTGTAAATGCATGATTTGTGCTTTTTGAAAGCTAACCTTAAAGCGAATGCCCAAAGGCAGCATCAGTTGATTTGCCCATGCACCAGCACAAACAATGACTACGTCAGACGAAAAGTTGTTTCCACCAACCGTTACTCCGGTTACATGATCGGAATCATATTGAAGCACAGCATCCCCATAGATAAGGGTTGCCCCATTTCTTTGTGCTGATCGGATCAACGCATCACGCAGCGCACGACCATCTATACGTGCGGCACCGCTAATATGAACGGAGCGATATCGATCTACTAGTAAAGGAAAATGTTCATGGGTTTCCTTTTCAGTGAGTTGCGTAATTTCACCGATTTCCGGTGCATCTGTATGACGCAAATGTGCCCGTTCCTGCATTTTTTGGATTTTCTCTACATCATCATGAATACTGAGAGCTCCAACTTGAGCATAGCCAGTTTCTGTTTCTCCCTCGCTTTTGAGTTCTTCAATCAGCTCGGGGTAAAAACGTGCGCCCGCTTTGGCTAGCTGGTACCAAGCTTGATTGCGTCGCTGTGATAGCCAGGGACAGATAATGCCAGCAGCTGCATCCGTAGCCTGTCCTTTATCTTTGCGGTCTACCAGAATGACATTAGTCCCCATTTTTGCTAACTGATATGCTGTCGATGCCCCTAGAATTCCTGCTCCGATTACGATAACCTTCTTCATGATTACATTCCTTTCCTACATCACTGTATCCATTATAGCGAATACTGCTTGAATGCATAAAGTTTGAAACATTAATATTTCAATCCTTATAAAGTTCTTAGAATTGATCTGTAAAGTAGTTGTCAGAACGAATGAAAAGGATGAAATGAGATGGATAACATTATTTTACAGACAAAAAATCTCTGCAAAACCTTTGGACGACAGCAGGCAGTGAACAACGTCGCGTTGTCTATTCAGGAGAATTCAGTGTATGGACTGCTCGGTCCAAATGGGGCAGGAAAATCAACCACCTTAAAAATGCTAACCGGCATGCTGCGCCCGACAGCTGGTGAGATTTTATTTCAAGGAAAACCTTGGTCGCGGAAAGATCTCGCTCAGATCGGCGCGCTGATCGAATCCCCTCCACTCTATGAGAATTTGACAGCTAGAGAAAACCTTAAGGTTCGTACAACGTTGCTGGGATTGCCTGATTCACGGATTGATGAAGTATTGAGTATTGTCGATTTGACCCATACCGGAAAAAAGCGTTCTGGTCAGTTCTCGATGGGGATGAAACAGCGACTAGGCATTGCCATTGCGCTCCTCAATCATCCCAAGCTATTGATCCTAGATGAGCCAACCAACGGACTAGACCCTATCGGCATTCAGGAGCAACGCGAGCTGATTCGCTCCTTCCCGAAGCAAGGAATTACCGTAATTCTTTCCAGTCATATCCTATCCGAAGTCGAGCAAATTGTTGACCATGTCGGTATCATTGCCGGCGGCGTATTAGCTTATCAAGAGGCAGTCACTCCTGGGCAAGACCTGGAATCGTTGTTCATGCAGATTGCGCAAGAATATCGAAAAGGAGATGAGTAGGATGCAGCAATACATAGCCGCTGAACATCTAAAATTAAAGCGTACCTTCACGAAAAAGCTGGTCTGGCTAGCCCCCATCGTTACTCTTCTTCTATGTACCGGACTCATGGGAGGACATATGTTCCAAAGCACCAGCTACAATTGGTGGTATATCATGCTACTACCAGGTACCCTGACCTTAATGTGTTCAGGAGTAATTCAAAAGGACGGCAAGAAGCTGAAATACCATGCTATCCTCGGAATGTCTGTGGATTCGGCTCAGGTATGGTACGGTAAAATCGGAGTTTGTGTAAGACTCTTAATGTTTTCTTTTATTATCCTATTTATAGGCATAACTCTCGGCGGATTCGTATTTTCAACTTCCGTGACACTAGCAGGAAGCGTCGCTGCAACGCTGATACTCTTCATCACCTTTTTGTGGCAAATTCCACTTTGCCTGTTTCTAACGGACCGAATAGGCATGTTTGCCACTCTTATCATCAATATGCTGGGTAACGTAGCTTGCACGATCTTGTTCGCAACATCTTCTATATGGTGGGCCGTGCCCTATGCTATCCCGGCGCGATTGATGTGCGCCGTCATTCAAGTGCTGCCTAATGGGCTTGCTGTGCCTTCAGGAGATCCACTTTTGGATCAAGGCGTAATTGCGCCCGGACTAGTGATCACAGTTTGTCTATTCATGATTTTGTCCGTACTGACGGCCATGTCTTTCCGCAAACGGGAGGCTAAATAAGATGATATCTTTCTTACGCTATCTAAAATCTGATGTGCTTAAACTTAGAAGACAACCCCTATTGCTGGTACAGCTGCTTGTGCCGCTTTTGGGCATAGCAATCTTTCTAGCCTACTATTCCTTTACTCCGTACTCACCGATTTCGAAGGTGGACGGCTATTTGCAAATCCTGGCAGTGGCTCTTCCTACCATGATCGGTATTGTCTGCTCCATTGCTGTTGAGCAGGAATCAGTCGCTGGGAACTTCCAGCAGCTCTTGACCTCGCCAGTGAAGCTGTTACCTTTTTTGAGTAAGCTTATCCTGCTCCTGATCTTGGGATTTGGCAGTGTGCTGCTTGCCTCCGGCGGCTTTGGGGCTGGCTATATATATCTGATGAGAGAGTCACCGTATGATTTGAAGTTTTATGTGTTGGCTGCCTGCATTCTGTTTATGTCCAGTGTATTCCTTTATATTTTGCATTTTTTTATTAGTTTGCGGTTCGGCAAGGGAGCTTCCATCGGTCTGGGCATCATGGAGAGTCTATTGTCCGCTTTGCTTCTTACAGGGCTGGGTGATCATAATTGGATATTCATCCCCCCTGCTTGGGCGGCCCGGTTCATTACGATTTGGGTGCAATACGCTGTAAGCTCAACAGAATTTATTCCTGAAGCTATACAGCTTGATTGGGGAATCAGATATTGCGTAGTAGGGACCTTAGTCATCATGGTATTATTAGGGTTATGGATTTGTCGTTGGGAAGGACAAAATTCGTCGGAATAAAGATTAGAGTAAAGAAAGCAAGGGAAGTGAACTAAACATGGCAAACTTGTTGGCCGTTGATGATGAACCCGCCGTTTTGGCACTCCTTCAAAATATTTTGCAGAAAGATGGCCATGTTGTCACGGTGGTCTCCGACTCCCCACAGGTTCTCACCATGCAGCTTGGAGCCTTTGACCTCATACTGCTTGACGTGATGATGCCTACCATGGACGGGTACGTACTCTGTCGGGAAATTCGCAGCAAGGTAGACTGTCCCATCCTGTTCCTCACAGCAAAATCCATGGAAAACGATGTGATGTTGGGTCTTGGGGAAGGAGCAGACGATTATATTGTCAAGCCGTTTGGGGCTGGAGAGCTGCGCGCAAGAATCAATGCCCATCTTAGACGGGAGAATCGCGAACGCCGTAATGTATTCTGCATTGGGGAAGTTCATTTCAACCTGTCCGGCAAGGAAATCACTGTTCAAAATGTAGTAGTCCCATTTACCAAAAGTGAATATGAGATATGTAAGTTTCTAGCTTTGAACTGGGGCCAGGTATTCTCTAAAGAACAAATTTACGAAGCCGTCTTTGGCTTTGATGGGGACAGCGATTCCGCTACCATCGTGGAGCATATCAAAAATATCCGGGCCAAGCTTGGCAAAGTAGAGGCTTCCCCAGTGGAGACCGTTTGGGGGATCGGGTACCGATGGAAGTAACCAAAGTACAGCAAGCACGCAAAACAACCAAACTGCGAACCATTTTCTTAGGTTATTTAGTTATGTTTTGTACTGGCACGATTGCACTCGCACTCATCCTGGTCCTCATCTTCTATGTCCTGATGTCTTGTGGGATCATTCTCCCCGCAAACTATGCTGAGAATCAGGTGCATGAGGACAAGACAATCATTGAAGCTGGCAAAACCCTGCAGCCGGATTCTCGGCAGAAACTATATAAATACGCATTATTTACTTCAAAAGGCCGCCTCATTGAGGGAAATCTTTCTGAAAAACAGGCTCAAGCCGCTTGGAATGTGACGCAGCAGAAGGATACTACTTATCAATTTCCCTATAACTATGTAAAAGTCTCACATCATGAAAAAGTTACTGTGATGCGCTATTCAGTCTCGGCTCAGTTTGAACCTCCTATCCTGCGTCAATATCTGCCGAACGCGGAATTGTCCTTTTTTGCCGTGTTCTGCATCGCCTTCCTGGGAGGGGGTGTCTTACTGGCTTCCAACTTCGGACGAAAGCTGACACACAAAATGAATGGATTGCAGCAGGCTACAAAGCAAATTCAAGCGCAGGATCTGGACTTTTCAATTCAGCTCAGTGGCGTGATGGAGATCGATCAGGTCCTCCATTCCATGGATACAATGAAAGAAACATTAAAGACTTCGCTTCAGAAACAATGGAATCTCGAAAGATCACGTCGTGAGCAAATATCCGCCCTGGCACACGATATCAAAACACCGCTTACTATCATTCGCGGAAACGTAGAGCTTCTGACCGAAACCGAGCAATCTGAGGAGCAAAAGAACTATACTGATTATATAGCGGAGAGCAACAGGCAAATGGAGCAGTATATCAAGACGCTTATTGAAATGTCAAAAGCGGAAACAGTGGCCACTCTGCAGACGGAAACAATAAATACTGACTTCTATTTAACGAAGATAAAAGATCAGGTAATGGCTCTGGCTGCTGTCAAAAAAATTTCTGTCGTATTTGCTGCATTTAACCTTCCTAGGACCCTGTATATAGACCCAATTCTGCTTGAGCGGGCCATCATGAATGTTGCTTCTAATGCAGTGGATCAAGCGCCAGAATATAGCGAGATCCGGCTGACTGTGGAGTCTGCGGGAGACTGTATTCATTTCAGCATCGTGGATGAGGGCCCGGGTTTCTCTGCGGAAGGCCTCAAACAAGCAGCCGAGCAATTTTATATGGGCGACTCGTCCAGAAGATTAACTGGACATTACGGTATGGGCTTGTACATAACAAAATCCATTGTGAACCTGCACGGCGGAAAGCTGATCATCACCAACTCCACCGAGACAAGCGGCGGACAGGTATGCATTGAGATACCAATCAGTGTATCACCGACATCATGATAAATTCCTAACAAAAAGAGTTCTAAAGTTATGTACTTTAGAACTCTTTTTTACAGAAGTATTTACTTGGTAATCGTAATCTGTTTGGATGCTGCATTATAGTTCACCTGATAACCCGAAAGCTCGCTGATGACTCTTAATGGAACCAGCGTGTAGCCATTAACAATAACCGGAGCAGTGATGCTCGTCGAATAATTCCGGGAGTTGTTCAATTCATATACAGCAAGGGTTGAATTCTTGACTTGAAGTACTACTTGTTTGCCATCTGTAGGGCGATTCAGAATGATCTTTTTGGTTCCTTTTTCATAGTTTACATCGTAACCCACTCGTTCACTAATAAAACGTAACGGAACCATCGTCACTCCATTTATGACTTTCGGCGCCTGAGCTATCGTTGTAGCCCGGCCGTCTACATAAGCTGTTTTAGCTCCTGGTGTCAGGGTAAAGGACGTTGAATATGAAGCAACTGCATTGTTCGTGTAACTCGTCGTAGTACCGGAAGTAGTGGTAGTAGAGTTTGTTCCGGACGATGAACTGCCGGTGCCTAATGCTCTATTGCGAATAGCCTCTAGTCGGTCCAGCAGATCGCTTTTACGTGTACCGGTTGGCAGATCACTAATCGCATCTCTGGCAGAACGCCAGTCAGACGCATTTAGACTGTTTTCTGCAATCCGCATTAAATCTCTCGCTTTCTCATAGTTTGAGGAACTAGAGGACGAAGAGTAGGAACCATCCGAATTCGTACGCTCAGATATCTTTACACCACTAGATTCCCTTCCATTACTATTTACGGTTATGACCTTAATCTCATACCAGCGTCCTTCTCGTAAATCCGTTATTTTATAGGATTCTGAGGTTGTAGTTCCTTTATAATCACCATCAACATAGATTTTTACCTTCTCTGCTCGACTTGGCATATCGTAGGTAATTTTGATCCAGGTGCCACTTTTGCTATCGACTTCAAGATTGGACACTTCTGACGAATTAGAGGATGTACTGTTCGTTGTGGCGGTCAACTTCACACCGGAGGACAACGCACCTGTGCTTCGCTTGGATTTTATCGTGAACGTGTATGTCTGGCTTGCCGAAAGATTGTTAAATGTATAGGATGATCCTGTTGAATCAGTTACCAGTTGCCCATCCTTATATAGACTAACCGTACTAATTCCGCTAGGTTTTGTCCAGGAAACAGTAACGCTATAGTTGTTTACTGATGTCACTGAAGCACCTGTTACCTCGGGCACGATATCGGTAGAGACTGAAGACGTTGTAACCGGAATACTAACTCCTTGAGATATGTTTCCGAATTTGTCTATCGTTTTGACCATTACAGTGTAGGCTGTAGCAGCATTCAAGACATTAAACGTGTAAGACGTGCCTGTGGTTTTCTGAATTTCTGTACCATTTAAATAAATAATCGCTTGGCTTAAGTCAGCATCCTTAGGCAGTATGTAATTGATGGTAAACCCATTATATCCTATATTTGTCGCTGTCAGCCCGCTTACTTCTCCTGGGGGTGTCTTATCCACAGGGGCATCAGTGGAAGCTGTTTTAACCTGTACTGTCGTACCTAGAGATTCGTTGCCGCTCTTATTCACTGTCTTTACTCGAAAGGTATATGTCGTATTCGGCTGTAAACCACTCATCATATAAGAGTTACTTCGAATGTTATCAACATATACATCGTTAGTGACATTAACCACTTTTACGTGGTCAAAATTGATGTCCGATGGATTAGTCCAGGACAAATTTACTTTTGTTGTTTCTGTAGGAATCGCTGTCAGATTGCTTACATCTGCTGGCGCAATATTCGCAGTAACCAATTGGGTCGACATTAATTTCATCACTTGGTTAATATTAGGCTTCTGACCGGTTAATGTAGTCAATTTCGTACTAGAAGTGATCGGTATTTGGCGTCCTTGAACGGTCGCTAATTTGGTATGTGATTGTGGTATGTTCAAACCTGTCAGATTTGAGTTATGCCTTTCAGTCGGCAACGCGCTAGCCACTGCATCGGGTCCCAAAATGCCATACCCCGTATTCAAAATCAGCGTAGCCGTTGCGAACGGAGCCATCCATTGACGCAAACGTTTTTTATTCATGTTTTATGCTCTCCTTGATACCAGTATTGAAATTTTATGTTGTCAAAATAAATAAGTAAACTCACAAACCCTTCTGCTGTAATCCAGCTTTTAAAATAAATACCATAACGTACAGACGTTCATTTAACTGTTATCGGAATTTCTATACAAAATGTTTAGACCTAACACCTGCATTCTTTACTAATCGGGTACATGCTAACATCTAAACTGCCATATACACAGAGTCTTTTAAGCTTGGCTAACTAAACATTTTTCTTACACTAAACCATACAAACCAAACGTTGTTACCCTAGTATTAGAGGAAATATTAAAAGCTAGCTGTAAATATTCGATATATCGTAACTTTCTACCGTTCAATAGCATTACATCATAGGATATATTAAATTTTAAGTAATGAAAAAAGGAGATGTACCTATGTTCAAAAATGCTTTTAAGACGTTTGGGTTCATTGGCAATGTTGAAGCGATTTCTTATCTGCTACTTGTATGTATTGCCATGCCACTTAAGTACGCAGCTGGAATGCCGCAGATGGTAAGCTGGGTGGGAATGATCCATGGGGTGCTGTTTGTGGCTTATGTAGTTGCAATTGTAGTCATGCTGATTTTACGTAAAATTACGCTGCTGCAAGGCCTTACAGCCTTGATTGCCTCGCTGTTGCCGTTTGGCCCCTTCATTTTTGATCGTAAGGTGCTTAAGAAAGCCGAAGCACGTGCCAGTCATACCAGCCCGATCAAGGCTACATAAACAGATACGAGGCCCAGACAGACGCATCAATGCGACGCTCTTTCACCACTTATACTGCAAAATATAAAAAAACAACCGAGTGGTTCACAGCCATCGGTTGTTTTTTTATGCACAAATAAATAATTTTTAGTTATTAACATTTTTCCAGACACTCATAATAGTCATTAGACGGATCATCCTGGTTATTACGTTTGAGATATCCTGCTATAGCTAAATAAGCAAAAAGTCCGTAAAAATACCGATTGTAAGGGAGACGTCAAACTTTGACATTCATTCTATCCCTTTCTGCTATATTTATGTAATCACAACTAATCTCTCGGGTAATTTACACTCATGATATCCATAAAAGGAACTTTATCCGTTTCTCCATTACTCTCTACATGAACCTTGCCTGTTCTCGGGTCCATTTTAACGATTTGTCCGCGGGTTGTTTCTTCGCGTCCCCATACAGTCAATACAACTTCGGATTGCTCTTGTTGTGCTTCTACAAGCTGATTCCCGATTTCCTCCAGTACAAATTCATCCCGAGTAGGCCGTTTGGGTACCTTCGCTTTTGCCACTTGCTATCACTCTTCCTTTCGTGCAAAATCAAATTCATTCCATTTTACCATACTTTTCATCATTTGGTACTGGTAATGTGAGTAAAATTATGTCCCAAGATGCACCAAAAAGCCGAGTTTTCAAAAATGAAAACATCGACTTTCTAAAGTCACTTGCTGGTGGCTCATTAGGGTGCTTGAAAACAGGAAGCTAAAATGATTTGACCAACTGTGGAATGTAATCCACGATATTGTAAATAGGAGCGCTGCTCTGTTGTGTAACGGCTAAAATTAATGCCCCTTCGAGCATCGAAATGATTAGTACCGCTAGACTGTGCGCCTTCTCCTCGTCCAAGCCCGATTCCTGAAGACGCTCCATATAGATGTGCTGCCAATCTGTAAACGTATTCACACAGGCATGACGTAGTGATTCACTAATACAGGAAGTTTCCGCAGCAGCCCAGAAGCTAATCGGCATGAAGCTGTCAAAGCCAAGACGGTCTGCCTCTTCAGCTGTATGACGAATAAAATTCTGAATGGCTAGTACAGGATTTTCGTTTCCGTTCAATGTCTGCTTCAATTTTTGCTTAATAAACTCATTCCCTCTTTTTATGCACTCCAAAGCCAGCTCTTCTTTACCCTGTGGAAAATAATAATAAAGTGATCCCTTCGGTGATCCACTCTCCGCAAGAATCTGATTCAGTCCGGTCGCATGATACCCCTGGTGAAAAAAGAGTCTCGACGCCGTTTGTACGATATTCTCATATGATTCGGGTTTAGCAGCCATATACAGCATCCTTCATTATATAATATTTAAACATTTACTTTGACAAAAAAATAATAGCATGTTTATTATATATAGACCGATCGCTATAATTCAATACCCATTAATTTATTGGAGGAACAAAAATAACATGAGTACAATGAGTCAAACAAGTTCACCCTCTGAACCCAAAACGTTCAAGGTGCTACCTATTATGATCGCCCTGCTCCTTAGTGGCTTTATTGGAATGTTCAGTGAAACGGCACTTAACATTGCGTTGAATGATTTAATGCAGATTTTGCACATTACCACAGCAACAGCTCAATGGCTGACTACCGCTTATCTGCTGACACTTGGTATTTTAGTGCCTGTATCGGGACTGCTGCTTCAAACCTTTACGACAAGACAGTTGTTTGTGGCATCGTTGCTATTCTCAATAGCTGGTTGTCTCGTCGCGGCCCTTGCCCCTACCTTTTCGGTGTTATTGATTGCACGCATTTTGCAGGCTATGGGTACAGCGCTGTTATTGCCATTGATGTTTAACACGATTTTAATTATCTTCCCAGCTGAAAAGAGAGGCGCGGCTATGGGAATCATCGGACTGGTTATTATGTTTGCACCTGCGGTAGGGCCTACCATTGCTGGACTGGTACTGCAAAATTTATCTTGGCACTGGATCTTCTGGATCTCCCTGCCGTTCCTGGTTCTCTCTCTGATCTGTGGTATTTTATTTATGCAGAATGTCTCAGAACCGACCAAGCCCAAGATTGATCTTTTATCTATTGTTCTGTCTTCCATTGGCTTTGGCGGTGTCGTGTTTGGTTTCAGTAAATCCGGTGAAGGTGGCGAAGGCTGGACCAGCCTGATTGTTTTGCTTCCTGTAATCGTCGGTGTGGTATCGCTCATTCTGTTCTCTGTACGACAGTTGAAAATGAAAGCACCTATGCTGAATTTGCGTGTGTTTAAATATCCAATGTTTGTGATCGGCGTTATCATGGTGTTCTTATGTATGATGACGATCCTTTCTACGATGCTGATTCTTCCACTCTTTTTGCAAAAAGGGCTGGCCTTGTCCGCTCTAACAGCAGGTTTGGTGCTTCTGCCAGGTGGGATTATCAACGGTCTCTTGTCGCCTGTTATGGGCTCCTTATTCGATAAATTCGGTCCCAAATGGCTTGTGATTCCAGGACTTGTGATCGTGGCGGCTGTGTTGTTTTTCCTGTCCGGCATTACAACGACATCCACGCTTATACTGATTATTGTGCTGCATAGCTGCTTGATGATCGGTATTTCCATGATTATGATGCCAGCTCAAACGAACGGTCTCAACCAGCTTCCTATGGATTTATACCCAGATGGAACGGCTATTATGAGTACGCTCCAGCAAGTGGCCGGTGCAATCGGTACTGCCGTAGCGGTAAGTATTCTCTCCAAAGGCATGGACAGCTATTTGAGCCAATCCAGCATGCCTCAGTCCGTAAATGAAATGGCCAATGCCATGGTAATCGGATCTCAGCATTCATTTTTCTTTGCGATGATCATCAGTGTGGTCGGTCTGATCCTTGCGTTTTTCATTCGCAGAGTTCATGTTGAACATGGCACTGCCAAAGCACCGATGCATTAATTCATAAAGATATGTCATCCCAAATTACAAATATCTGAATAAAACCAAAAGGCTGCTAACCATTTTATTAATGGTTAAGCAGCCTTTTGGTTTAAGCTAGCAAATAAATCTATTCGCCTTGCGGAACTGTCAAGCCCAGACCTTCAGATACACGGCGTCCGTATTCAGGATCCGCTTTATAGAAATGACCGATCTGACGCAGTTTGATTTCATCACTTTCTACGGGCTTCATCGCATATACGATGTTACGAACCAGACGTGAGCGCTCTTCTTCACTGAGCAAGCGGTACAGATCACCTGGCTGTGTATAGTGATCGTTATGATCGTAGGCTACACTTTGTGCCTCGCCAGCCACCTCAAATGGAGCGATTTTGTGAGCTGGTGTTTCTTTCGGTCCACCGAGACTATTCGGCTCGTAATAGACAGATCCCCCACCATTACCGTCACTGCGCAATGCGCCGTCGCGTTGATAGTTGTGTACTTCTGCATGCGGACGGTTGATCGGCAACGAATTATGATTTGCACCTACACGGTAGCGATGCGCATCGCCGTAGGCAAACAGGCGTCCTTGCAGCATCTTATCTGGGGATGCCTCAATACCAGGAACAAATGAACCCGGCGAGAATGTCGCCTGCTCTACCTCAGCAAAGTAGTTTTCAGGATTGCGATTCAGCACCATACGCCCTACCTCAATCAGCGGGTAATCCTTTTGAGACCATACTTTGGTCACATCGAACGGATCAAAACGGTACGTATTTGCGTCTTCTAAAGGCATAATCTGCACATAAAGTTTCCATGCCGGGAAATCACCCTTTTTAATCGCATTAAACAAATCTTCTATATGATAATCCGGGTTTTCACCGGCAATTTTCGCAGCTAAATCTACATCGAGATTTTGTATGCCTTGCTCTGTTTTAAAATGATATTTCACCCATACAGCCTGCCCCTCAGCATTTACCCACTTGAACGTGTGGCTGCCGAAACCATGCATATGTCTCAGTGTAGCGGGAATACCGCGGTCAGACATCAGGATACTTACCTGATGCAGCGATTCAGGAGACAAGGACCAGAAATCCCAGACCGCATTCGGGTTTTTCAGATGTGTTTGGGGATGACGTTTTTGCGTATGAATAAAGTCAGGAAATTTAATGGCATCCCGAATAAAGAAAACAGGCGTATTATTGCCCACGAGATCATAGTTTCCTTCTTCTGTATAAAATTTCACCGCAAAACCACGTGGATCACGTACAGTATCAGATGAACCTAGCTCACCGGCTACAGTAGAAAAACGGATAAACATCGGAGTACGCTTGCCTACTTCAGACAAAAAACTTGCTTTTGTATATGAAGACAAATCATTAGTGACTTCAAAATATCCGTGTGCCCCCGCACCTTTGGCATGAACAACGCGTTCAGGCACACGCTCCCGGTTAAAATGCGCCAATTTTTCTAGCAGATGCACATCCTGAATTAGTACAGGCCCCCGTGAGCCTGCTGTAATCGAATTCTGATTATCTCCAACAGGAGCGCCCCAGCTTGTAGTCAGGTTCGTTGGTTGGTTACTCATAATTGAAATCACCTCTTGATTGAATTGGTAGACCATATGCCTTTCACTATAAATTGCACACAAACAAAAATCAATACTTTTTTATAATGATTATAATTTAGGATTTAGAATTAGTTTAAATCGAAAAACAAAAAAGCAAGCCCAATATGGCTTGCCGTAGTAACAGTGCTGTAATTATTTACAAATAAAATCACTTCAATTTTTACGTTCTATAATGATTTTATTGATCACTTCTTCAGGTTTGACTATAAAGACTTTCAGATAATATTCATCTGGATTTCATCATAAAATCATAATAGCAGCTGCTTTCTATCGAGAAAATCCAGAATATCCTGTACCGACTGATTCACCTCCCGGTCTTCAGTCGATACGATTAAATCAGGTTCCAGTGGCGCTTCATATGGAGCATCAATCCCCGTGAAATGTTGAATTTCCCCGGCTCGTGCTTTTTTGTACATTCCTTTTGGATCACGTCGCTCACATTCCTCCAGACTGCACTGTATATAAATCTCGTAGCAGCCTTCCTGTTGTAAAATATCCTTTACCATTTCACGATCCTCACGATATGGCGAAATGGTAGCGCAAATCGTTAGAATACCCGCATGGGCCATCAGCTTGGACACTTCCGCAATGCGACGAATATTTTCTTTGCGGTCAGCAGGCAGGAAACCCAAATTGCGATTTAAACCATGCCGAATATTATCCCCATCTAAAATAAATGTACGTATACCTCGTGCATATAACGCTTTTTCGAGAGTAGAGGATACCGTTGACTTTCCCGAGCCGGACAGCCCCGTAAACCAAAGCACCGGGCTTTTATGTCCGTTCAGAAGCTGCCGAGCTTGCTTATCAACTTCTGATACATGCCAAGTAATATTGGAAGATGGCTTCATTCAGCACTCTCCTATTTTATTTTAATTGGTCTCTAGTATCAGGATAAAGTATTTTTAAAACTGTTTAAAGTACGTTGCTCTGCTTTGTGGTCTAATACGGCAAAGACAATCCGCTCAAACAGCAGTCCATATCCTTCAGCTACAAGCACTTGCTTAAACCAATCTGCAACCTCTTCCGGCTTATTACGAAATACCCCGCAGCCATAAGCACCAAGCACAAGATGTTGTACACTGTTTTGCATCGCCATTCCCAATATGTAACGAATGCGTTCCAACATGACTTCTCCAATCCGGTGCACTTGCTCTGGCTCACGCTCACGCACAATTCCAGCGTTCACAGCTGGCGCGGTCAGGAAATCGACTAGGTACGGATTTTCCAGCAATGCTCCCTGATCATCACGAAAAACAGGAACCTGCGGAGAATAAACCATATAATCTGAATAAAAACAGCTGCGCAGCTTCCGATTATGTTGGTACATTTCCTCCATTTGTGAAATACACGGATATAGCGCTGATGAACGAGCCAAGCTTTCCTCTTGAGCCTGACTGCCTCCAAGGAATCCGCCCCCTGGGTTTTTAGCTGATGCAAAATTTAAACATGCTACATATCCCCGCTTCTCCTCAACCAGGAGTCTATGTGCGGCCTGCAACGTACTTTCTCCCGTAACTTCCATCTTTCCAATGATCGTCTGTTCGCCTACATGGGAGGAAGCACCCCATATACTTTTTATTTTTTGCTCTGCCTCTTGCTTTATAGCCACCAGTTGAGTAGGCTTATATAATTTCGAGCCTGTGACCGCATTCTCTACCTCTTTTGCTATATTTACTTGTACCTGTTTGGTATTCGTATAATGCCCATTCTCCAAAATGGACAGTGTTTCATGCGCCATATGCGACCTGGTATCCCGATTACTTCGGGAAGTCATTGTATTTTTCATGACGAAGAGTCCTCCTTTTGCAATAAATCCTCACGTAAATTCGTTAATATTTCCCCCAGCCAGTTCGTACCACGCCATAGCTTACGATGCTGTATACGTGCATCATTTTCTGCTAAGCCTACCCCCCAAATGGTGTCCGTCGGACTAGCCTCAACCAGGGTAGTTCCTTTCGTTTTAAGCAAGTGCTTGAGCAAATTCACATTTTGGGTGAACTTGGCATAATTTCCGTCATACACGAATTGCCGGCAATTTGCTTCCCACAAGGATTGGTTAAAACCGCGCACACTGCGGCCACGGGCCTTTTGTTCCCTTGGGGTAGGGGCTTGCATAATTTTCAGGGCAGCCTCTTCATCCCCAAAAAGCTGTGCTTTTTTTAGCATCATATATTGCTCGGCACAGTTAAACTCCAATCCATCCACAACAAATTCACAAGGGTACCATTGCGAAAAGGGCGAATGACTGCGATAAAAAAATGTAAACTTTTCCATAAAAAATCCCCATTTCTTCTTCCTTTAATACTATATAAAGCGTGACCGTGGTTTAAATCGGTATAACTTGGACGGACGATGTCCGGCTGCCTTCCTATACTCATTGGTTTCTTCCACGAGATCTGCTATTTTACGACGAAAAGCTGCGGCTAACAGCTCCTTACCTAAAATAATTTCATACACCTGCTGAAGCTCACTCAGTGTAAATAGAGCTGGCATCAGGTGAAACGCGATATCTGTATATTCAATTTTGCTGCGCAGACGCTCAATACCGTACGCGATAATTTTGGCATGATCAAAAGCAATTCCCTGTGACTCCAGCACTTCTCGCTTCATTTCTATGGTTTTTCCCTTAAGAATTTCAGTTACTTTCACTTTGGCTGTTAGAAGGATATCCCCATGCTTCAATGTAATGTTAATGTTCTGCTCCCATGTGTAACCTTTCGGTTGATTCGTCCGCGTCTCCTGAGCCACAGTGTAATCCAGTTCAAACCATTGAGCATCTGCTGCATCATCCCCTGCCTGTACCTCCAAGGATTCATGATCGACTAGCGCCATGTAAGCACAGCTGATTACCCGCATACGCGGATCACGTGCCACATCTCCCCAAGTATACAGCTGCTCCATATAAATCTGATCCACATTGGTTTCGGTTTTAAGCTCGCGTCGCGCAGCTTCTTCTAGGCTTTCATTCATACCCACAAAACCGCCAGGCAACGCCCATTGCCCTATAAAAGGGTGCTCTCCTCTTTGGATCAATAGGAGTTGAAGTGTTTTCTCCGGCAGCTTGCGGTAATTCTGCTGGATCTGATCCATTACAGTAAATAGCAGCATATCTACCGTTACGGACGGACGCTCATATTGATTCGCATCATAAAGGGCCAAAAATTGTTCTTCCGTCAAGCCACTGTGATTGTGTTTCATCCCATCTGTCACTTGTGTCACCTACCTGCTTCTATTTGGGGCATTATCGCTTTTGGTTCAAAAGCAACGAATGCTTTATATAATTTTTATTTTTATTCAATTGATAAAAACAAAATGATAATATCAATACATTAATACATAATCAATGCTTCGTCAATAGGGTGAATAGACCTATTTCAGATCAATTGATAGTACTATTAGACTGTTTAGTGAATTTTACTTGTTGCTTATTGTCATATCATGTATGATGTTCTGGACAATATAGGAAACACAACATACTAAACACGTAAGGAGAAGATCCAATTGTCTAACTCGTTAAATCCGCAATACAACCAACAAGGAGCACCATCCAGACCAGCCCCTGTTTACCCACCCCCTGTTTCATTCAAGGAGTGGATGATCAGTTTACTTCTAATGGCTATACCAGTAGTGGGACTTGTCATGCTGTTTGTGTGGGCTTTTAGCGGCTCGACGAATCCGAGCAAAGCGAACTACGCTAAAGCAGGCCTGCTTTGGGCCGCTATTGTAATTGTAGTCTATATCATTATTGGTGTTGCTCTATTGCCTGCTATCATAAGCTCATTGAATTCAAGCAGCTACTATTGATTTCAACTACATAGCAAAATAACCTTCCGATGGATCATTCTGAACCATCAGAAGGTCTTTAAACTAAACTGCCGACCCTGTCGGCAGTTTTTTTCATTTCACTTTACTTTAGGCTTTACTTGTACCAAAGATCATCGGTTTCAAGCTCCTGTAGACTGCTCAAAAACGATTTTGAGTTATCAACATAAAGTTCAGTGTCGATATAGTACAGCTTTTTATCATGTAAGCATTGATCAATATACTCTGCATTCAAAATACTTTTATCTTCCACATTGGCGGCAAATGCTTGCAGTTTGGGAAGTGCGGTTTTCTGATATTCAAGCCACGAATGATGGAATCCGGCTGGCTCCTCCAGACAATAAATATCATCATATAAAGCTTCTGCAATCCCCTTTTTCCTGAGATAATCAGGTGAGAAAGGCATGCTTTTGAAGTAACGTCCGGTCATAGCGAACACGCGATAGCTCCAATGAGGAGCGCCATGATTAGATTGGCAAAAAAGATTCAGAAAAAATACAGAATAGTGCATTTTTATCGTAATAATATGATGCTTCTTCACTTCCGCAACAATCCGATCTGCCATCCGGCTGTCAATGATCTCATCGAAATCAGCTAAGATGATCACATCATCATCCTCAACCTTATCCTGCAAAATAGAGGTGCTTCTGTTTCTTTGGCAAGCCTCATTATAAAACGCACTGTTATGACTGAGCAGACGCCAGTACCAGTGGTCAAAGTGATCCGCGCCGCAGCGATCCACATCAAAGTACAACGAATGCTGCTCAGGTTCACGAAACATTTGATCCGCATGAAATGGATGATGAATGACCTTGTAACTTACATAATCTAGATTAAAGTTGCGTGGCTTATCCAAATAGCTGAATGTCTTGTTAGCTTCAATCACATGCAGTTCGTCGATCCAGCTGGCATTTTCTTTTATTTTTATCTCTGCAATGCGATTTTCATTGAAAAAGGGGCAAAATTCATATATTTTCATAATCTGAGGTTCCCTCCATTATCATGGTATAGGGTCGAACACCGATGCTTCGATACAGATATTCGGATATACAGCGTATTAGCTTAGCGATCGTCTGATCCTTATAATGCAGTGAACTATAATAGCAAGTTAAACTTAATCTATCACGTCTAAGATCTGCCGTCATATTTAGCTTGTAAGCAGAGGGGTTGTCCGCTGCATTCGTATTTCCGTAAGAAATCGATAAAGGCTCGTACAAATCATTAGCAATTCCGTTCATTTCCTCTGATTGGTAATGGAAAAGCATATGTGTTCCGTCTCTCAGTGGTTTCGTATTTGGATAAATATCCTGTATCATATATCGTAAAAGAAAGTAATCCATGCCTTCAAATGGAAGATGATGCAACATGTGTATGACATGTCCCAGTGGCTTTTCCCAATTTCCCGACTGGTCTTCTTCCGGGATCTGAATACGAAGAGGATATGCTCCAGCAAAAAAACCAATAGTACGATCAATCACAATACCCGGCAAAAAAGACTCACGTTGATAGGACATGACATGCAGCAGCAAATCCGATTGGTTTTTCAATTGAAAACAAGCCTGTGATAATGCCGTTAGCAGGATGCTCAGTGGTGTAGTTTGATGCTTTATAGCCAATGCCTTTAATCGCTGGAGATGCTCTTCTCCTTCAAGTAAATCATGCGTTATAGTTCTCATGTGACGATGAAGAGGTTCTATCTCAGATTCCGTGTCAACCTGCAAAGATTGCCCGCCTTCTACAACCCTGTTCCAGAAAGTGAATGCTTTAGAAAAAGTGTTTTTCGCTGCAAATTGGGTCAACGCGATGCACCAATCCCGATAACTGCTTTCCTCCTCCGCATGTAGCGGCAGTTCACTCCCTTTTCCCAGCAAGAGAAGATGTCTCAAATCCTCTAAAAAAATGTTTATGGAGATTCCGTCAAAAATCAAATGATGGAACAGAAGTAATATCACCTGTTGCCTCTTTCCGCAATAGCTGTCAAACCACACTACTTTCCATAAAGGGCCTTCCTTGATATCGAATTCATACTGTATTTTCGAGCAGTAATCCGAAATATAGGTGTCATGTGAACCCGGGACCATGTGAAGATCTACGTAAGAGACTACCTGTTCTGCACTTATTTGCTGCTCAAACTGATACCATTCTCCATCCTCCAGTTGAGCAAAAGATAGTCGCAACGCCGCATGTTTACTCAATAGTTGTTCAATCGACGTGCTCAGTAATTCAGTAGGAATGTAATTTTTGATCCGGGCCAGGTAAGGAACATTAAACATGTTGCGATTCACAAGATCTCTTTGGAAAAAACGTTTTTGTACAGCAGACAGTGGAAATCCGTCATCCGGATATGCTTTTCTTATGGACTGAATATACGAGTTATCCATATTCGGACAGCGGGCAGGTACTGTATTCGTCGATGCATTGCTCAACGAAATAGCCAAACGTTCGATAGTACGTTCGCGAAATATCTGGTTAACCGTAACTGGATATCCGCCTTTTTGCAACAAGCTGGCTATGCGCAGCGCATGGAGTGAATGTCCTCCCAATGTGTGAAAGTCTTCATTCTTGCCGATGTAATCCAGCTTTAGAACCGTGCTCCAAACTTCTTCTATGGTTTGCTCCAATTCAGTCTTCGGTCCGGTAATTGCTTCTTTCTCGCTATGGATTTCAGGTAAAGGGAGCCTTTTCCGATCGATTTTCCCGTTCACCGTTAATGGGAACGATTTTAGCCAAATATAACGAAACGGCAGCATATATGATGGAAGGCCATTAGCCATAAAGGTATGAAGTTGCTCCTCTCGTTCTTCCTCTTCCGCTGTATAGTAAGCGAACATCCGGAGATCACCATGAACCTCCCGGACAAGGACCAGGCATTCTTTTACCGCAGGATAGCTGCCAAGGCGGAACTCGACTTCTCCGAGCTCGATTCGATAACCACGGAGTTTTATCTGATCGTCACCCCGCCCAATGTACTCGATATTTCCGTCTGGCAGCCATCTTACTCGATCACCCGTACGATATAATACTAGATTTGTACCTCTTTCGCGATCTTTGGCAGAGCGGTGTGGATTTGGAATAAACGCCTGCTCTGTCAATTGGTTTTGCTGCCAATATCCCCTCGCTACCCCGTCTCCTCCCACGTATAATTCTCCGACTGCTCCGACAGGCTGAACACGGCCCCGTTTGTCCAAAATGTAACAAGTTGAATTACTTATGGGCTTACCGATAGGAATATTCTGCTCAAATGGCTCTTCGATCCGGTAACTCGTCGAAAAAGTGGTGTTCTCCGTAGGACCATATACATTAAGAATCGAAAGTTCAGGATGGGCGAGCCGGATACGATTGATATGCTTAACCGACAAAATTTCCCCACCTACGATCAACCATTGGAGTCCAGCAAATAGCTTTTCATTTTCTTCAATCCACTGATTACACAGTGCGGAACTTAACCATAGGGTATTAATTCCCCACTCCTTCATCCGCTGCTCAATCAGGCGGATATTCAGAAGATCATCTTTGGAAACTACAAACAGCTGACCGCCATTCAGCAACGTTCCCCAAATTTCAAACGTTGAAGCGTCAAAAACAGGCGAACCCGTATAAAGTAATCTGATGTCAGAGGAAAATGGGAAATAACAAGTGTTTTTGACCAAGCGAATGACATTGCGATGTTCCACCATAACGCCTTTCGGTTTTCCCGTCGATCCGGACGTATACATCAGATAAGCAAGGTCATTGGGAGCAACCCTATTTCCCTTCTTTTCCTGTTGTACAATTCCATCTGGGTCAAAATGCTTTGTATCAATCAAGATTAAACGAATTCCTATACTGACTTCTGAGATACGTTCTGCTCCTTCCTGTGAAGTGAGGATGGTATCCAGTCCAGCGTCCTTGATTAATTCACGGGTTCTTTCTGCCGGAAAATCAGGGTCAATAGGAACATAGGCATATCCCGCTTTCATAATCGCCAGGATGGAGACAATGAATTCAAGAGAACGTGGCAAGTAAACTCCGATAAACTTTCCATGACGACTATTGGCATTAGCATCATCCGTTAATTTATTGGCAATGTGCAGAGACATGAGGTCCAAGCTGTGGTAGGACATAACCTGATTGTGCGCAATTATTGCCGGCTGTGAAGACCGCTGCTTGGCTTGCTCCAGAAATAAGTCAACAATCGAACGATCTCTGGGATATGCTGTATACGTATTGTTCCAGTCATAGACGATTCGATCATATTCATCCCTATTCATAAAGCAAACATCTGCAGGGGTATGATTCGGATGTTCCAATACATATTGCACCGCATTATGCAGATGCTCTGCCAATCGGCTAACCGTTTCTTTTTTCAGTCGATCTGCATCATATATAAACTTGATGATCATCTGTTCCCCATCATAGGCCACGGTGATCGTCATTGGATAGTTCGTTTTTTCTCGTTCCTCCATAGTTGACATCTTCAATTCATGCGCAGGCTGCCGATAATCGTTCAAATAATTTTCGAATGCCACAATGCTGTAAAACATGGCATGTCCCTGAATACCAGACCAGCTCTTCAATTCGCTCAGACTCACATAACTGTGGTCGTTAATTTTCTGAATGGTTTGGTGCAGCTGTTGTACATACTCCATGATGGTTTGCTCCACATTCCAGTGCATGACTAAAGGCAGCGTATTAATCAGCATACCTGTGATCCGATCCGCTTTTGCAAGATCTGATCCTCTCCCGGACACCACCATGCCAAAAATGGTTGTATCGGCATCATGATAGACTTGTAGCACTTTGCCCCATGCGAACTGTACCAGCGTATTTAGTGAAACTTGTGCTTGCTGTACAAAATCAGCAATCTGCTTAGTTCGTCTTGAATCAATAATAAGAGTTTCGATCTGCTGGTTCTTGATCGGTCGATGTACATCGGGAAGTGTACCCTTCTCTATAGGCAGTCGTGTTGGCTCCGTTACTTCGGCCAAATACGTCCTCCAGAATGTCTCGGCCTCCGTGCGATCTTTAGAGTTTAACCAATGAATATAAGTTGCAAAAGAACGGGTCAAGCTGCGCTGTGGCATCCGATTTTGCAGGCTACAAGCATAGAGCTCATGTACCCGATTCAGCAGCAACGGCAGGCTCCAACCGTCCAGCAAAATATGATGGTAACTCCAAATCATCGTCCATTCGTTTGAAGCAACCTGAATCAAAGTTAGGCGAAACGCAGGCTGAGTTAGATCAAAACGGCGATTACGATCCGCTGCCATCCAGCGTTCGATATACTCCTGCTGCCGCACCGGTTGCTCCGCTTCAATATCCAAAAAGGTCCATTCCCATTCTGCATTTTGGACAATACATTGTATGGGCTTGTCCAGCGCCTCCCAAATGTAGCAAGTCCGCAAGCTATCATTTTCGGCAATGACGCTGCTCCAGGCTTCACGGTAACGGCCCACCTCTAGCCTGCCATGATATTTCCAACGAACCTGCACGAAATATTGATCGGAGGCGGGATAGTCCAAGTAATGGAACAGTAGTCCTTCCTGTAAGGGGCTTAGATAGAGCATTTTATCTAGACCATGTTTCAATTGATATGTCTTTACGATCTGATCGAGCGGTTGCTGTTCCAGGGACACGGATGGAAAATCACTAGGGGTGAATTCTTCGTGTTCAACCTGCCTGCAATGCTCGATAATAGCAAGCAGACGTGTTACAAAAGCATCTAGCAATTGAGTTATAGTTACTTCTTCATAATGACATTTGCTATATTTCATAAACAGATGCAGCTTGCCCTGAACAATGGAACAATTGAGTTCCAATAGGCTTGTTCCATGATTAAGCGGTGAGCTATAATCCTGTGCTGCGTCACGTGTAAACTCTAGCCACTCGTTTGACTCGTTCATAATTCCCTGATCAAATTGGCCCAAGTAATTGAAAAGAGCCTGAGGTTCAGAAGCTACTAACTCGGAACGAACTTCTTCGCGCGGGTGGCAGTATCTCAAAGCACCATATGACATGCCGCGGTGAGGAATATAGCGCAATTGCTCTTTGACAGATTTAATCGTCGTTCCCAAAGAGCAACCCTCCGGAATCTGAATGCAAACCGGAAACATGGAGGTAAACCAACCGATAATCCTTGTCAGGTCTATATCGGATACAAAGTGCTCACGTCCATGACCTTCTAAGCGAAATGCAATCGTTGTCTGTCCAGACCAATCGGAGAGCGCTAGGGACCAAGCTGTAAGCAGCAAATCGTTGATCTCAGTATGGTAAGCCTGGGAGCAATGGTGCAAAAGCAGCTCCGTATCGTCTGAAGCAAGCATCGTAACCAATTCCGAAGATTCCCTACTCTTTTTATGAGCCGAATCATGGTCAACTGGCAGCACAAAAGCTGCAGCTTGATGCTGTACTTTTTTCCAATGTTCAATATGACTTAAAGTATCCTCATGTACAGAATAACTCTTCAATGCAGAATGCCACTTTTTGTATGGATTCAGAACGGGAGACAGCGCGATCCCCTGATACAATTGATACAATTCCTGAACCAATATTCTCCAGGACACTCCATCAATGACCAGATGATGTATAGTCATAAATAAACGAGCTTTACCATCAGGGTGACCTTGGATTACTCCCGCATACATCATGTTTCCCGTCTCATAATTCAATTGTCTGCTCCATGCATCACATATGCTTGAAATTTCAGAGTCAGGATATTCAATTTGTTGAAGGGTATAGCTAGCCAGTTGGATGGAGGCATCCGTTTGGTAGCGCTGCGAATACACATGTTCCCTGACCACAATCTCCATCGAAAGCTCTGGATGTAATCGAATCAATTGATTAATGGCAGTTTCCAACCTTACAAGATCGAAATCACGGAGCACAAATAGCTGGGATTGGTTGAAATAATGCGGCTCTACAAACTGTTGCTCGAAAAACCAGTGTTGGATTGGTGTCAAGCCAAATTCGCCTGACCAATCAACCATAAGCTCTTCTGTTTGACTACTGTCTGTCCAAGCAACTACAGTAGCTAATTTCTTAATGGTTGGATGCTCTGCCACTTGTCTTGGAGTAAGTATCATACCGTGATCTCTGGCCATAGATACGACTTGAATGGCAAGAATTGAATCTCCTCCAACAGCATAAAAATGGTCGTTAACTCCGATATCTCCCCTTTTTAAAATCTGTCGCCAAATCCAAAGCAAACGCTTTTCGAGATCATCCTCGTCTGCTTCCACAGCTTGATCAGCTTGAAGAAATAAGGTACTCTTCGGATCGGGGAGAGCCCCACGGTCGACTTTTCCGTTTGTATTTACTGGAAATGAATCCAGATGACAAAAATACGAAGGAATCATATATGCTGGTAACATAGCATTTAAGTGCTGCGCCAGTTTCGCCTCTTTCAGTTCTTCTCCAGCAGTATAATAGGCAACCAGTTTATGGTATGATCCGTCCTTCCAGGCTTGAACGACACATTGACTGACGTCAGGATACTGACGTAGCTGATATTCGATTTCACCCAGTTCGATACGATACCCTCTGATTTTAATCTGTTCATCACTGCGTCCTATAAATACCAGTTCTCCATCCGGCGTCCATTTCACAATATCCCCGGTTTTATATAACCGCTCACTGTGCGACGGATACTCACTGCTGATTGCAATCTCTTTATGAACGAACCGTTCTCGAGTCAGTTCCTCACGATTCAAATATCCTCTGGCAAGCCCGATGCCCCCTACCCATAATTCGCCGGGAACGCCGACAGGCACAGGATTGCCGAATGAGTTCAAGACGAATAACCGTTTGTTATAGACGGGTTGACCGATCGTAATTTCTTTTCCTGGCCGGCAGACAGAAGTAGCACAGATTATCGTTACTTCGGTCGGTCCGTATGCGTTCACAAATTGTCTTCCTCTTCCCCAATAATCGACAATGTCAGGAGTACAGGGTTCTCCAGCAGATATAAGTGTATGCAATTTCGGCAATTCTCTATGTTTCATTGTTCGAAGCACTGATGGTGTCAGCATGGCAATGTGGATGTTCTTCTCTGCAAGAATATCTGAAATATCAACATAAGGTGGTAGTTCATCATCTGAAAGGACAACCAATGTCCCACCTACTGATAACGTGCCGATCCATTCGTAGACCGAAGCGTCGAAACTCATGGAGGCGAATTGCATGATTCTTGAGTCAGAGGTAATACCAAACTTTTCAACCAGATAAGGGACCAATGCGACCAAGCCAGCATGTTCAATGAGAGTTCCCTTCGGTTTTCCGGTAGAGCCGGAAGTGTAGATAACATAAGCCAGATCATTCTGCTTCAGCCCGATCTGCAAATTTTTGTTGGGATTGCAGTCCTGCTGCTCCGAGCATTCATCCACACAAATCAGTGAAGGTGGTTTCATACCCAGTTGAGAAATATATGGATGTATCCTGCTTACTAATTGACTGTGCGTTACAATCATTTCAGCCCGTGCATCTTCTAAAATAAATCGCAACCGCTCCCCAGGATATTGGGGATCAATCGGAAGATAAGCAGCTCCCGCTTTCATAACTCCGAGCATTGAGGGGACCACATCTACGCTTCTGTCCATAATGATAGCAATCAGCGTACCAGTCGGCAGAGAGCCATGTCCTTGCAGCAAATACGACTCTCTAATCATGTGGCTGATTTGATTTGCCCGGTGATTTAACTCATAATAAGTCAGCCTCTGCTCACCAAACTCCAAGGCAATCGCATGGGGTGTTCGATCAGCCTGCACCTCGATCAATTGAACCACCGTTTTATCCTTAGGATAGGCTCGTTCTGTATTATTCCATTGTTGCATCTGTTTGCGTTCTTTCGTGGTCAACATGGGATGAAATAGTACCTTCTTCTTTGGAAGAAGGAGCACATTTTCCAGCAATGTTTGAAAATGGCCTGCGAAGCTAGCGATTTGTCTTTCTCCAAAACGATTTCCATCATACTGTATTGCGCACTCCAATACATCCGCATCATAATGGTAGCAGAGTGCGATTTCTAGCTGATCTATACTGTGTAAGAGAGCCGGTGCTTTCATATTGGAATTTGGAGATAAGAAATTATCACACATCTCCATGATACCCACATTGAAGAAATCCTTCTCTGCTCCTGATCGAGAATCGATTTTAGTTTGCTGCGAAGAATCCTCTCTCCAATCGCTGCTGGTACGTCGTTTGTTCCATTCCAGTGCAACCCTTTGTATCAAAGAGAAAAGATCATCTTCCCTCTGTATATGAATGAGTAGCGGATAATCCAGACAACTTTCTGTGGCTTCTTTGTCGGATATCTCAGAATATATAACAGGCAAAGCATATTGATTGGCGTAATGGGATAGCAGTACGGACCATATGGATGTTATAAAGGAAGGCATACCTATCTGGTGATTCTGTACAAATTTTAAAATCGCTTGAACCTGTCTTGTCTCCAAACGAATGCAGTAAAGCACTTGATCATTCCCCGTGGGTTTTTCGATATTTCTACTGTGGTGAGAAAATAAAGGCAAATAACGTTGTGACCTATCAGACCCACTCTGACTAGGTGTAGTGGATGACCCTATCACTTATTGTACCTCCCCTATCCGGGATGCCATACCGGCAGCTTGATAAAAAGCGGCCCTGACTTCCTCTACTTCTATCTCATAACTGCATCGTATAGAAAAAATAAGACCGTCCGTGTAAGAAGTAGCAATACAATTGAACAGTGAATGGATCGGCAGCGGATTCGGTTGCTTTACAACAGTATCATCATAATAAGTACTGTATTTTGAGCCTGCTTTTGTGCTATTTCCTAAGTAGTTAAACATGAATAAATCTAGTTGCTCATACTGTTTCCCCAACTGTACAAATGTTCTGATTCGTTCCCACTTGTCTTTGTAATCAGGACTTGTAAGAAGATGCATGAAATTGATCGTATGGTGTTTTAATACATCCAGTCTGCTTCTGACAGACAACATCATTTCATCCGGTTTTTGCTTCAGCTCCAACAGCATAGGCACAAAATCAATAAATTCACCGGCCGTGTTATAATAAGCCTCCTCGTCATATCTTCTTCCATCATATAAAAATAACAATGGCAGCTTATCCATACCTAAATAAGTTTGCAGACCCCTTGAATAGACAGAAAGCGCCAGCTCTAAAGAAGGATTCTCAGCGGGGATACATACGTTAAACAGGTAGGCTTCTGTGCTCGTTCGCAGCTTTGGTGTTTGTAAGATGTTTTGTTTGCTTTTTTGGAACGCTTCCAAACTAAAAGCTGATATCAATTCTTGTTCCGTAATTCCTTTTGGTCCACTTTGGATTTGTCTGACATACGCCTCATAGGGCTTCACTTCATTCATAGGAAGGGGGCAATTTTGAAGTAGACTCCTGTAGCTGGCAAGCAACTGTCGTTCGGCTACTTCCGAGGTCACCCGGTCGCATATCGCATGATGATAAATAGTTATGACATAATGCTCACGCAGGTTTCGTTTCAGCACAAACATGTGGAACAACATATGCTCTTCGGCGAATCGGGTATTTGCAACATAATCATTTACCATTTCCATAAAGGAGCCACATGGATTGTGAGCTGACATGTCAATAATGTTAAGCTTTGACACAGTATCACCAGGCAGTACGTATTCCCTCCAATAAGTCCATCCATCTCTTTGGGTCGCAACGCTCCTCAGTAATCCTTGATTTTGGACAAAGTGATTGTAAGCCTGATCCAAAAAATCATAATTCACACGTTCATCCAGCCTAAATATACCTAAGCTTGGTGGTGTTTGAAACGAAATTTGCATTTGTTGAATTCCACTTAGCGGGTATTTTTGTACCACTTCCCCTCTTTTAAGAAACTGATCTTTTTTCAAATAATCCTTTTCCAGTTGCTTGCGTAAACTTTCCACTTGATCCGAATTCATGCTCTTTAAGCCCAAACGCTGAAAAAATTCCTCTTCATCCATCGTCCAGTATTGATCAGCCATTTCCGCTTTAAGTTCCAGTGGTACAATGTAATGTGGCAGTAGCTCTGGAGCTACTTTTCCGTCCATAATCCGCGTGATATGGTTAACGTCAGCCACCATGTCGGAGTAAAGTACCTGAATACCTCTAACTTCGTGAATAAAATCCCTTACTTGGTATTTCACCCACTCAAAAACACCACCCGTTTCTTGGTGAAGCCAAGACATCAACTGTTGTGCCGTTTTAATAATGCCCTGCTGCTTTGAGGACCCTATAGCACTATTCTGTGTTGAAAGAAGGTAATTAGCGAGAGCCCGAATCGTTTTATAGTGATAAATGTCTGTTAAAGTGACGTGATATCCCGCCCACTCCATTCTTGACATTAATGTAAGCGCATGAATAGAATGTCCACCGAGGTCGACAAAGCTATCTAAAACACTGAGCTGCTGTAGTCCCAATACATCCTGCCAGATTTCCATCAGCTTCGTTTCCAGTCCCGGCTCAGGAGACACATATTCTGCTCCAGCATGTATATTTTCACCAAGAGCTAACAGTGCTTTACGATCCAGCTTACCATTCAGTGTCAGTGGCATTTGCTCTAATTGAATAAAAAAAGAGGGGATCATGTAGTTCGGCAGCTTGATAGAGAGAGCCGTTTTAATTTCACTTGCTGTCAGATTGATGGTCGCTGTAAAATACGCTTCCAACTGCTTATGACCGGCCTCATTTTCACGAACAACAGCTGCCGCTTCTTGTATATCATTTAATTTTAATAGATGCGACTCTATTTCCCCCAGTTCAATTCGATACCCTCGTATTTTTACCTGGCCGTCGATCCGTCTAATAAATTCGATGTTTCCATCTGCTTGCTCTTGTACCCAATCTCCGGTACGATACAACCTGCCTCCAGGTACCCATGAAGACTGAATAAACCGCTCCGCTGTCAACTCTGGTTGATTCAAATAACCTTTAACTAATCCGTCGCCAGCGATGTACAATTCACCTTCAACTCCCTGCGGCAAAGGATGCTGCTCTTGATCCAGGATATAAACCTTCGTGTTGCTGATTGGTTTGCCGATTGGCACGCTATTTGCATTATCGTCCAAATAATCAATCGGGTAATACGTAGCAAATACTGTGCTCTCCGTCGGTCCGTAGACATGAATTAAACGACCCGGACCCATACAGGCAAACGCTTTACGTACATGGCTGACCGACGCCTTCTCACCACCGAATAGCAACGTTTCAATGGTTGCAAAGCAGCTGGGATCAATATCCACCAATGCATTAAAAAGAGCCGTTGTCACAAAGCATTTTGTAATCTGTTGTGTACGAAGTATATTAGATAGCTCACGTGCATTCACAGTTTGATCTTGAGTGCTCAAAACAAGAGTACCCCCATTAAGTAGAGCCCCATAAATACCAAATGTAGAACCATCAAACGAAAAACTGGACACTTGCAATATCCGATCTTTTGTCGAGAAATGGATGTAATCTGTCTTTTTAACAATACGTGTAATGTTGTAGTGCATCGTTAAGGTTCCCTTAGGCTCGCCGGTAGAACCAGACGTATACATAATACATGCTAACGCATCGGAACTTTGACTAGTAGTGAGATTCCCCGTTTCTTTCCCATAGTTTCGTTTATCTGTCAAATCCAGTACAAGATTGTCGAGCTCCATTGAGTTGGGGATTGGAAGCTGGGTCAGCAGGAGGGGTGCTCCAGAATCCGTTAGCATATAGCGTATACGTTCCTCTGGATATTGCGGATCAATCGGCACATAGGCTCCCCCGGCTTTTAATATTCCGAATAACCCGATGATCATTTCTAATGAGCAATCGCCCATGATTCCGACGGGCCTATCTTTATCTACACCTTTGTTCCGCAAAACATGTGCAAGCTGATTGGCCTGTGTATTCAGATCAGCATACGTCAAGTGCTTGTCCCTAAATACGACCGCTACGTGATCCGGTGTGCGCTCAACCTGCTCTTCAAACAATTGATGAATCGTTTTCTCCCACGGGTAATCCGCTAACATACCGTGTAACATACTTGACTTCATCTCCTTCTCCTGTCATTCATAATCCAGATATTACAATAGGTTGGGGATTTAACAGGAGAAAAAGAAATGACATGAGAGCTTGTTTTTTGACCGAAAATTTCTTTAAAATAAGTATATAGCTACTTCTTGCTCTACAATAAAATACCACAGAATGGTTACTCGACTGGAGGAAAAGAAATGACATCGGAGTGGCAGAGATTACAGACCAAACTGCCGGAATGGGTAGAACAAAGCCGTCATGAGTATATCCATGGCAAGGTAGCAGCATATATTCCCGAACTGTCCAAAGCCCCGGCCGATGCGCTGGGTATTGTGGTAATGAATGGTGCGGGTGAGACCGTGGTAGCCGGAGATACGGAAATTCAATTTACGATGCAAAGCATCTCCAAGGTATTTACGCTCATTCTGGCCTTGATGGATAATGGAGAGGATGTTGTCTTCTCTAAGGTGGGGATGGAGCCTACCGGGGATCGTTTTAATTCCATGCTCAAGCTGGAACTGGTCGAGCCGGGGATTCCATTTAACCCACTGATTAACGCCGGAGCAATTGCAGTCTCTTCTTTGATTCGCGGAAACAGTCCAGAAGAGAGATTTGCCCGTGTTCTTCAATTTTTCCGCCTCCTTACTCATAATGACAAACTGGAATATGATCAGGATGTCTACGATTCAGAATCAGCCACAGGCCATTTGAATCGTTCCCTTGCTTATTTTCTAATGGAAAAGGGAATTTTAAGAGGTCATGTGGAGGATGTGCTTGACGTCTATTTCAGACATTGCGCTGTCAAATTGAACTGTACAGATTTAGCACGCATGGGACTCGTACTAGCCTTCAACGGCCGTGATCCGATCACAGGTATACCGCTGATTCCCCGTCGCTATGTACAGATCGCCAAAACATTTATGACAACATGCGGTATGTATGACGCCTCTGGTGAATTCGCCATTCAAGTCGGACTCCCTGCCAAAAGCGGTGTATCTGGAAGTATAATGACAATGGTACCCGGACGATATGGTATTGGGCTAGTAGGGCCTTCATTGAATCGTATGGGCAACAGTACAGCGGGTGTGCACTTGCTGGAGACGATGTCTCGAGATATGGATTGGAGCTTGTTTTAGCATATCAAAAAGGGTATTCCCAGCCTATACGGCTTATAGGAATACCCTTTTCTGTTACGTTCCAAAACTTTGCTAAATGGTTTAATCATGAACCAATTTGATCTGAATGTGGAACGGGTCAGCCACATATATGGCACCATCACGTTCTTGCCATTCATAACCTGCCGCAGCCAAACGAGCAGTAATGGCATCCAATTCTTGTTGATCTGGAACAACCAATTCAAAATAATTTAATCCTGTCGCCTGCTCAGGAGCCGGTGGTGCACCTTCACCTGCCCATATGTTCAAACCCATATGGTGATGGTAACCACCTGCAGAAACGAACAAGGCAGAAGCTCCATATCGGCACGTAATGTCAAAGCCAAGCACATCACAATAAAATTGCTGTGCTGTGAGCAGATTAGACACATGGAAGTGAACGTGACCAATTACCGTTCCCTGCGGCAGTCCCTGCCAAGGTAGATTTTCAGAAATGGCAATCAGACCTTCTGCATCCACGGGATCTGTTCCCATCATGTAATAACCATTTGCATCCTTCTTCCATTGATCACGAGGACGATCCGCATAGATTTCAATCCCGTTATTATCAGGATCATGAATGTATAATGCTTCACTTACATCATGGTCTCCCTGTCCAATTTCAATCTCATGAGCTAGCAGATTGCGTAAAGACAAGCCGAGAGCTACACGATTCGGTAGAAGAATAGCAAAGTGATATAATCCGGCTACGGATTGGCGAGGCAGAATCACTGCATTTTCAACATAATTAAGAATCAGGAGCGGATGTTTTCCGTCGACAGTCAATTCAGCGGTATCCGCCGCTTGACGCAGAAGCTGTAGACCAACGACCTCAGTGTAAAATTGAACAGAACGCTCCAAGTTACTCACTTTTAATGAAACCTGCCCGATTTTGGTTTTGTCATGAAGATGTGCTGTCATGAGATTTCCCTCTTTCTACATGGATTGGAGGACTAAGGTTAAATCAAAATTACTGCTCTGTTGACTTACGACGGCTGAACAAAGAATCCAAAGACAAGCGAGTAATAGGCGCAAATACGAGGTGAAGAGCTACCAGAATAAAAGCAATATCCAGTTCATAGCCTGCACCTTGACCATTTCCCATCAACCCGCCAGACAATTTGGCTGTGAAAATGGCACCAATCAATACAATAACAAAAAGGCCAGATACATAACGAGTAAGCAATCCAAGAATCAATGCAATCCCGCCGACCAACTCAATTACCGCAACCACATAACCTAAAAATCCCGGGACGCCAATACTGGAAAACCAGCCTGCAACATTACCCAACCCCATTTGGAATTTAGCTATTCCATGTGCCAGGAACAAAATCCCCAGCGCCACCCGCATAATTGTAGAAACGTTTCTGCTTGCTGAACTCATGTTTATCTCTCCATTCTGTTTGTTTAATTACACTCATACAAGCGTATATGAATAAATAATTTATATTACTAATAATTTGGTTAAAAAAAGAGACTCGTCTGAATCTATACCGCAGCACATATGTGTGAATCAAACTCGAATTATTAGTAATAGTAATAATTATTTTGTAATGTGAATTTAGCATAAGAAAGTATAGTCTGTCAACAAATTATTTGGTATGATAAATAATAAATTAGTATAGATTATAATTTTAAAGGAGGAATGCTCAATGGGTATAGGGTGCAACATTCGCGCGGCTCGTAAACGTAAAAATTTATCCATCCAGCAAATATGCGAACGAACCGGACTATCTCAAGGGTTTATGAGTCAAGTAGAAAATAATAAAACCTCCCCTTCCATCGCTACATTGGACAGCATCGCTAATGCGCTGAACGTCCCTCTTGCTTTTCTGCTTCTTAAAGAAGAGGAACGGATGCAAGTAATTCGCAAGGATGAGCGCCGTAAAACGTTGTATGGTAAAAACAACCTTCAGGTCGATCATTTGGGTGGTCAGGGGAATGTCAAAATGATGCTGGTGGACATGCCGCCAGGCTCATCTACAGAAGAAGAGCATGCTCATGCCGGGGATGAGATTCATTTTATTTTAGAGGGTACGGTATATGTGGAGCAGGGCGAGGATTCAGCTACGCTGGAAGCAGGAGATTCCTTTAGCTGGAGAGCAGCCATCCCCCACTATGCCAAAAACGTAGGAGAAAACAATGCGCGTATTCTGATCGCCGTATTTCTCGAAGCAGATCATAACGTCTAATAAAAGTTTGAGCAGCTTACAAGGTCAACACTTATTTCATTGCAAAAAGCGTGTACCAGAAAGTTAAATTAACTTCAACGATACACGCTTTTTTGTAGTAGTTGTTAACTTATTTCATTGTCCATCGAACATCGGTCCTCGATTCACATGGAAGCTTGAAGGTTTTCATGATCTGCTTGGCATCGGCTCGGAGTCCACTTACCGGATCGCCCGTCGTACCCAGCAGCTCATCTTTTTTATCCATAGTAATACGCCCATAAAAAGTAGTGCTGCTGTCTCCCCATCCTGTAGTATACTCATAGATCAGCGGCTTATTAAGTTTCGGATAGGTTCCCCACTGATCTTTGGCTTTATTGGCCAAAAACAGCTCCAGTGGATCGTATTCCATCGTAAAGGTATTTTCATTATTAGTCTCCGTTCACTGAATAGACTTGTTCATCCCGGCTTTATCTCTTTTTCGCTGCGTCAATGTTTTCGGGTTTCATTCCTGCCCATATGTTCGGGATACTGACGGTCTCTGGATGCTCAAATACGAGAAACGCAGTCGGCAAATATCGCTCTCCGTATTCAGAGGAAGGCTTGTTGACAATGGTGTTGTCCTTGACGAGTACCGTGGATGAACCTCCATCCAGATTAGCACCGATAACCGCTCCATGTTTAAGTAAAATATTTTGCATATCATACAAGTTGGCACCGATGCTGTACCCAGGCTGGCGACCGTCAACGGTTACGAAAATAATTGCCCCGTCTGCTCTCTGCCCCATTGCAGTACGGGGGGCAATTCCCCATCCCTCGCTCGCATTGCGAATCAGACCTTTTCCATTTACGATTAGCCGTGGTTGAAAAGTAACTGCTTCTTGCACATTCATTTTGGACAACTCGGACAACGAATAGTGACCGGCTATCATTTTTCCCTGTTTATCAATACCTACGATTTGAACCGAGGCATCTTTACCCATATCGTTGTAGTATATCTGACCCTGAGAAATGACAACACCAATCGGTTTAAAGCCATTCCCGTTCCAGTTGGGATCAGCAAATCCACCGCCATTTACGCCAGCAACGGCCCCTAAACGCTCGACCATGCTAGATACTCGTTCTCCCCGGCCGACTTTAGCAGGAACGCCAAGTCTAATTTTAGTGGGGTCATGCACAGTCATAACATAGCCATGATAATTGCGTCCCGACACCTCTTCCACTTCTACCAGCGGCGTTTGTTGTACCTTGGTTGGAACCAGATCAGGCAGCTTGATTGTATGTCTGTCCTTCTCCTCGCCCATCTCCTCGAATCGGGCCGAATATTCAGCCACGCGTTTCTTCGCTTCTTCTTCCCCGATAAAATATTTCGCCCAGTGACGATGCTGAGTCGTAATTAATGTGTCTGCAGCCAAATAGCGCATATCCTTGCCAGATGGGGTTAAAAACAACCATGCGGCACCCCCAATTCCGGCTAATAGGAATACAATAAAAAGTCGCAGCATAAAGCGACCAAATCTTCCTTTTCGTTTCTTTTTCTTATTTTTCTGCCTGCGAGCTGCTGCCCGCTGTGGCAAGACTTCCGGTTTCATTCATCATCTCTCCTGTATGGTGTCTTCTATCGTAATTCATCACTATTGCCCATCAAATGATCCGTAATGATAGGCTGCGACATCTAACGACAATATCATAAACTAATTTTGTAGAATGATAGTGTCAATTTTTTAACAGATTCATCCACTCTGAAAAATAAAATAACAAAAAGCCCTTCACATGAAATGTGAAGGACTGCAAAGATAAGAACAAAACTCATTTACGGAGCCGCCTCTGGTTCGAGCAGCATGAACAGTTCTTTCATCTGCTGTCGTTTGAGCTTGGGACTAAGCACGTACAAAGTATCGCCAGGTTCAATTACAGTCGTACCTCTCGGAGCAATAATTTGCTCGTTTCGAATAATAGCTGTGAACAAAATGTCCTCAGGCAGCTGTATATCCTGAATCGCCTTACCCGCTATCGACATCCCCTTTTGTACCTGAATATGATTGATTTCCGAAGTGGTTTTTCCCAAAGAAACTAATTCTAGCAGTGAAGGCGACGACGTCTGGTTAGGGTCCATCAAGCCAAGCTTCACTGCTAACCACGAAATCGTGGTACCTTGAATAATCGCAGAAGTGAGCACTACGAAAAACACAACATTAAAAAACAAGGGTCCTACATCCATTTCATCCAGTAATGGATAGGTTGCTAGTACAATGGGTACCGCCCCCCGCAGTCCTGCCCAGGATAACAATGTCTTCTCGCGGACAGAGTATCTGGAAAATAGCAAGCTTAGGAACACGCCTATTGGACGAGCCACGAGCATGAGGATGAAGGAGAGCGCCAAGCTTTGCCACGCAATGCCCAGCAATTGGTCGGGAAAAACCAATAGTCCAAGCAGGACAAACATCATGATCTGCACCATCCAGGCGAAACCATTGTTAAAATGAATAATGGATCGCTTGTAGGTCAAGTCGGAATTCCCCAGTACAATAGCCATGACATACACAGCCAGCAATCCACTTGCTTCCAATAACGATGCCGCCGCATACGTCAAGACTGCAAAAGCCAATGCCATCACAGGATACAAACCGGATGAATCAAAATTCATTTTATTAATCGCGTATACTCCCAGGCGTCCAAGTACAAAACCAACAACTAAACCAAAACCCATTTCCCATAAAAACAACAAGATATGTATCCAGATGGATTGCTCAGGGTGATGTATTAGCTCAATCAATGTTACTGTGAGAAATACAGCCATCGGATCATTACTGCCGGATTCCGCTTCGAGCGTTGAGGTAATCCGTTTTTTGATATTTTTACCCCCTAAAACGGAAAACACGGCTGCCGCATCCGTTGATCCGACGATAGCGCCGAACAACATCGATTCCATCCAGCCTACGCCTAAAATAAACTTGGCGCATACGCCGATGACTACAGTCGTAATGATGACCCCTAGCGTTGATAATGACAATGCAGGTCGAATAACTGGCTTAATATCAGTAAACTTTGTCTGCATCCCACCTTCAAACAGAATGACAATGAGCGCGAGGATGCCCACCAGCTGTGTGATAAAGGCATTATCAAAATAAATAAACTGACTGAGCACCATGCCTACGGCAATAAACAAAACAAGCGCAGGCATGCCGAAACGGCTGGAAAATTTGGTAGTCAGCACACCGACCAGCAGCAAGCCGGACAGCAAAAGCACAATCAAATTAATCACGGTTGTCTGTTCCATACGGCTTCTCCTATCTTGAAATTAAATGTTCATTTTTTCGCCTTCTAACTATATACCCTCAAATCACACAGAATACTAATCTTAAGTAAAAAAATTATGGGAAAATTAAAAAATCCAGCTCATGGTCTGTGCTGGATCGGCACTCCACAAGCTGGTTTGTAAATTTTGCAGGTCTTAAGCTACGACCATCGTCATGCTCTATGCTTTAGGATGAATCATATGTGCAGGTACAACATATTGGTCAAACTGCTCTCCCGTCAGCAGTCCGCTACGAAGTGCCGCTTCCTTTAGAGACAGTCCTTCTGCATGTGCAAGTTTGGCGATTTTAGCAGCATTTTCATATCCGATATGTGGATTTAATGCTGTCACCAACATCAGTGAATTATTCAGATTGTGCTCAATTTTAGCAAGATCGGGCTCGATGCCAACAGCACAGTTGTCATTAAAAGCAATGATGGAATCGGCCAGCAGATGAACAGATTGCAAAAAATTGTATATGATTACTGGCTTGAAAACATTCAATTCAAAATTGCCTTGACTTGCTGCAAAACCAATAGCCGCGTCATTACCCATGACTTGCGTAACGACCATCGTCAGTGCTTCACTCTGGGTAGGATTCACCTTACCAGGCATAATGGAGCTCCCCGGCTCGTTAGCTGGAATCGTGATTTCCCCCAAACCGCTCCGCGGACCACTTGCCAGCCAGCGAACATCATTGGCGATTTTCATCAAATCTGCAGCTAGTGCTTTAATTGCTCCATGTACAGCCACCACTTCATCGTGACTGGTCAGAGCATGGAATTTATTGGGTGCGGAAGTGAACGTTTTGCCAGTGAAGCCGGAAATTTCTGCAGAGGTTCGTGAGCCAAACTCTGGATGAGCATTAATTCCTGTGCCCACTGCTGTTCCGCCAATCGCCAGCTCCTTCATATATTGAACCGTATCGACGATCATTCGCTTGCTTTTATCCAGCATGGCATACCAGCCGCTGATTTCCTGACCCAGTGTAAGTGGTGTCGCATCCTGTAAATGAGTTCGGCCAATTTTGATGATATCCTTGAATTGTTCTGACTTCTGTTGAAAAGTCTCTTTCAGCTGATCAATGGCAGGCAACAAACGGTCCTCAACGGCAATAACACCCGCTACGTGAAGCGCTGTAGGAAACGTATCATTGGAGCTTTGCGACATGTTCACATCGTCATTCGGATGCAGCTTCGCATCTTTTCCTTGTTCTTGTAACCATTGGCTGCCCAGATGAGCAATCACTTCATTGACATTCATGTTGGACTGCGTACCGCTCCCTGTCTGCCATACAACCAATGGGAAATGGTCATCGACGCGTCCAGCTAGAATTTCGTCCGCTGCATAAATAATGGCGTCCTGCTTCTCCTGAGATAGCTTACCCAACTTATAGTTGCTGATCGCCGCACTCTTTTTGAGCACCGCAAACGCCTGAATGACCTCTAACGGCATTTTCTCCGAGCCAATCGGGAAATTTTCCTTACTGCGCTGTGTTTGCGCTCCCCACAAACGGTCTGCCGGTACTTTGATTTCGCCCAACGTATCCTTCTCAATGCGGTAGTTCAACTCATTTCCTCCTCTTGGCCTATGTAATTCAGACAAAATATGGTGATCTTCCTTGCCTATTATACATTAAATTTCAAATGTTATCATATATTTTGCAAGCGCTTTTTTACGATAAGGCCAGAGGAGACAGAGGGAAAATTCAAAAATTCAACTATGAGCTTGATTACTAACCTTAGCTAATCGTGATATTGCTTTTGGCATGAACTTCTTTTCTGCCCAGCAGCTTGTTTAGGGCATCGATATAAGCTTTCGCGCTAGCTTCCAAAATATCTGTACTTGTGCCTCTTCCCAGTGCTGTGTATTCACCTTGTCTCAAAATAGCGTGTACCTCCCCCAACGCATCTTTGCCATAGGTTACAGACTGGATGGAGTAATCCTCCAGCTCCACCATTTCACCACTGGCCTTGTCTATCGCATGGAAAATCGCATCAACAGAACCGTTACCCATCGCTACTTCATCAATCGATGTGCCGTCTTGCTTATTCAGCCGTATGGAGGCGACCGGGACCGACTGATTACCATAAGACACCTGGATAGAATTTAATGTGTAGATTTGAGGCGAGGCATTACGGCTCTCATCCATCAGAACGAGCAAATCTTCATCCAGCACCTGTTTTTTCTTATCTGCCAAGGCTTTAAACTTTCGGAATGCCTCCTGAAGCTGTTCCTCTGACAACATGTCAAAGCCCATGTCCGCCAGCTTTTCCTTAAACGCATGACGTCCTGAATGCTTGCCTAATACCAGTTTACTCGTCTTAAGACCAATACGCTCAGGGGACACAATCTCATACGCTCA
>NZ_JCAJRU010000002.1:0-60575 GCF_059447605.1 Paenibacillus sp. N119s
TTCAATATCACGCGGGCCAGAATAATAGCGACCAAAGGCTGAAGCTTCTGGAGCAAAAGAACTGCATTCAGATCACCGTTGCTGAGTGCCATGGTGAAAATCACACTGGCTAGTGCCGAGCCGCCCCACGAGACAAATAAAATAGCGATAACTTGACGAAAGCGGATCGTTTTGAGCTCCTCGCGATGCTTCCACAGCATCGGTGTCAGAGCGATAAAGAGCAGTACATGCTCCATCAGTACGATTTGTGCTGAGGTGAATGATTTTAGCAAAATAATACGAAACAGCGGATCTGCGCCCCACAAGGCCGCTCCAATTGCGACTAGCCAAAAACCGCTTTTCATGTGGGAGCTGCGATCAAAACCTTTGGATGATAGTACAGTTGATGATTGACTCATTCTATTTAGCTCCTTGCGAATACAGGACCGGTGGCACAAAAACCCCCGTCCATGGCGAAGCCATGCAAGACGGGGGTTGATCAAATAAACTTGCCGCTTTATGCAAGTTAAATGAAGTCACTGCACAACCATAATGCAGTATTCATCGAATTTGCGGCATGTTCCTACTTCGATCTTCTTCCATCCGGACTTTACCGTCGGCTTTGGCATCTCACCAAATCAGTCCGTATCTTGTTGCCAGATACAGAGTCGCGGGCTTAGCTCCATGAGCCATACCGCCGGTTGGGAATCTCACCCTACCCCGAAGATCCTTATTCCGTTTTTTAATTTCTCCTATAGGATATACCTGTTTTAGAATGAAGTCCAGTGAAAAATGTGTGTATATTATTACTAGGCAATATCCTTATACTCAATGCGCCGGATGGCGGCATAAGCCACAAGCATTCCCAGCATAGAAAAGCTGATTTGCACGGGAGCAATGGAGCTAAGGGTAGCACCGTTATTATTGGAGAAAAGCAATGCTACAATCAGAATCGAGGTCACAATAGTCGTGGGTACAGAGTATCTTCGCATTCCCATATACAGTGGAACCAATCCCATAAAACTGGCGGCAACGGCATTGATTAGCGTGCGCGCTGATTGGTCGGCTAGTATGGAAAAAGTAAGCTTATCCGGTACAATTATGACAAACTGGTTGAGCAAATGAATCGCAGCCGTAATGATGATTTCCGATATTACAATAGACAAGAACGTAAACAGCAGTACAATCAAGAGCTTGGCGATCATTAGCTTTTGACGGTGAATCGGATACATGAACAAGATTGTAATCGATTTGGATTTGAATTCTCCTACGATAAAACGGCATAGCAGGACGGAGGCAAATACAATAAACGTGGCCCTCACCATATTGTCCATGAGATCGAGAAGCTGAGCGTACTGTCTAAATTCGGGTACTCCTTCAATGTGGCTGTCCAGCCCAATAGTACTAAGTAACCCTAGAATGCAGGCGTTAGCGATCAGCGCTGAACGGATATAACCCGCTAGATGAAGCTTTTTCATCTCCAATTGCATCAATTTAAGCATGGTGATCCCCTCCATGTAACAGACGTAAAAAGTAGTCTTCCAGCGTACTGCTTTTCTGATGAATGGAATCGACCTCTACATCATTTAAAATGAGCGTTTTCGTAATTTGCTTCTGCGGTACACTAGTATCGTAAATACGTATACTCTGTTCATTAAGCACCCTTATATTATTCAGACTCAGGTGATGGGAGAGGACGTAGGCTGCCTTTTTACAATCGTTGGTCGTAAATTCGATATATTCCGTATTGGCATCCCGTACCTGTTCCATCGAAACTTCCTCGATCAGCCGTCCGTGATTAATTACCCCTATCGTATCCGCAATCTGCTCAATTTCCGCTAAAATATGACTGGACACAAGCAGCGTCATCCCATATTCCTTGCATAGCATATGGAATAACTGCCGAATTTCCTTGATTCCTACCGGGTCTAGACCATTAATCGGTTCATCCAAAATGAGTAGCTCCGGCTTGGTCGCAATGGCTCGGGCAATCCCGAGACGCTGCTTCATTCCTAGTGAAAAGTCTTTTACAGGCTTGTCACCCGCATTCCGCAAGTTCACTAATTCCAGTGCATCCCGGACAGCCTGCTTATTATAATAGCCCATGTATTCACAATGAAGCTCGAGATTTTGCTGAGCCGTCAGCCTGTCATAAAAAATCGGATATTCAATAATCGAACCCATCCGTCCGAGCAGATGATAAGACTGTGGCGTTAGCTTTTCACCGAACAATTCAATCTCCCCCGAGGTCGGCTTGAGCAGATTAGTAATCATTTTCATCATGGTTGTCTTGCCCGCTCCATTGGGACCGAGAAAGCCATAGGTTTCCCCCTTGCGCACATTCATATTGACCCCTGCTATAATTTCATTGCCCTTCATGGCTTTGGTCAGCTGATGTGTACGTACTATGTAAGTCATGGGTGTTCTCCCTTCGTATGCTGTTGATATTTCAAGAATAAAGGGCGAAATGTTCATTTTTCTTTCGTAATTCTTACAAATTTATTAAGTTGAGCAATTTGCTTAATAGTTGATCTTCTTCAAGATAAAGGAGAAGACGGTCTGCTCATAGGGTTTGCTGGTTAATTGCATCTCTCCGTTCATGCATTCAACCAGGCGCTTGGCAATCGTAAGGCCTAGTCCACTGCCCTGAATCGTCTTATTACGCGAATCCTCAAGTGTGTACATACGTTCAAAAACCTTATCCTGCTCCGGCTCCTGTATGCCTTTTCCGCGATCCCACACCTCTATACGCACCGTATCCTGCTGTTCTAACAGCCTCAGGCCTAGCGTTCGACCTTCTGCACCGTAGCGAATGGCATTCGAAATGAGATTGCTCAGCACCCGCCCAATGGCTCCTTCGTTCCCCAAGGCATGTATGGGATGCTCCGGGATATCAATATGTACTGTAAACCCCTGAGCCGTCAGCAGATCATAAAACTCCAAAATGCTGCGTCTGCACAGTTCTCCTATTTCTAGTCGAGTCAGTGGAATGTCAGTATCGTTAGCTTCCAGCTTCGCCAAGTTAAAAAAGCTTCCGATCAACTCAATCGCTTCACTGGTCTTTTGATGAATTCTGGATAGCAGCTTTATACGTTCTTCCGGCAGCATATCCGGATCGCCATCCAGCATCTCGGCATATCCAAGCACAACGGTAAGCGGGGTCTTAAGATCGTGGGAAATATTCGAAATCATTTTTCGCATAGCGATTTGGCTTCGGTTGTAATCGGCTGATACCCTCAAATTTAAATCTAGTAACCGGTTGATTTCCGTCATAAGTCGCTGCAATTCAACGTCACTTGTAACATATAGCAGCTTTTCCGCATGATTCACGGTCACGATCCGCTCTAGTAGGGTTCGAACATTCTTGATTTTGCGCTTATAGGCGATGCGTTCTCGCCACAGCCATAGGATAACGCCAGACATCATAAGGACGACAATCCATTCGAAAATGTTTTCGATGTTCATATCAACCGTTCTCCCATTTGTAACCGATGCCCCACAGTGTCTTAATGTGGACAGGGTGAGAGGGATCTTCTTCAATTTTCTCACGCAGACGACGAATATGGACATTAATCACGTTCTCATCCCCCATATAATCGTCTTTCCAAATAAATCCGTATAGTTGAGCTTTCGTAAATACCCGGTTCGGATTGGATGCAAACAGCTTCAGAATATCGGATTCTTTGGCTGTTAGCTGAATTTCATTTTCATCGCGTGTGACTGTAAAATGATCAAAATCAATGCGCAAATCTCCATAGGTCAACACTTGTGCTTGCGGCTGTTCCTCCTGCTGTTGCAGACGAGCATAGGTAGTCGATCTGCGGATTGCGGATTGAATACGTGCCGTCATCTCTAGCATCGAAAACGGTTTGGCAACATAATCATCTGCTCCGAAGCCCAGTCCAAGCGCCTTATCCACATCGCTGTCCTTAGCCGACATAATCAGAATTGGCACGGCGCTGCGGGTACGAATTTGCCGGATTACCTCCATACCGTCAACCTTCGGCATCATCAAATCCACGAGGATCAGGTCGTAAGTATGACGTTCAAAGGCAATAAGCCCTTCTTCCCCGTCATAGGCGGTGGTTAAATTGTAGCCCTCCTTGGTGAGTGCTTTTAGCAGCATTTCAGCAATAGATAGATCGTCTTCAATAAGTAAAATATGCTGTGGCATAGGTGTGGAACACCCCTATTTTTTAGATTAGCTCGTGTGACGAACTGTAACTGAATTATATAGAGCGGTGAAGGGGATTTCCACAACATTATCCCAGAATAATTAAAACTCCCGGGATTGCCAGGGTGTCACGTCACTATCAACCACCATCGCGTTCAGAAGAAAGACTTAATTCAATCATAATATGGAATAGATTTCGCAAATCAGCGGGTTTATAAAAATACAGGTTTTTATGAATCTAAAAGTAAAATTGTGAAATATTTCACAATAGAAGTGTTGGCATTTGCACGAGACGGGAAGCATGGACCATGTATGATGCACTTGTAAACATCAAAAATCAAAAAAGGAGGTACGACAAATGGAGCATCCATTGCATGTTGCTTCGGAGATTGGGGAATTACAAACGGTTTTATTGAAACGTCCGGGACAAGAATTGGAAAATTTAACACCGGATTATTTACAGCCGTTATTATTTGACGATATTCCCTATTTGCCGGTGATTCAAAAAGAACATGATTATTTTGCCCAAACTTTACGCAATCGAGGAATTGAAGTTCTTTATTTGGAACAACTTGCGGCAGAGGCATTAGTGGATGAAAAACTGAGAGAAGAATTTGTTGACCAAATGCTAGAAGAAGGAAGGGCGGAGGGAAATGTTTCACATCGAATTTTAAAAGAGTATTTACTTTCCTTCTCCAATGAAGATTTAATTCAAAAAATAATGAGTGGTGTCCGGAAGAATGAAATTGGAACGAGTAAGAAAGTGCAACTGCATGAATTTATGCAAGATCATTCTCCATTTCATTTAGTTCCAATGCCCAATCTATATTTTACCCGCGACCCTGCAGCAGTGATTGGGGATGGATTAACGATTAATAAAATGAGAGAAACGGCACGAAGACGTGAATCATTGTTTATAGAGTATGTCATTAAACACCATCCGATATTTACTAGTCATCATGTGCCGATTTGGCTGGACCGCAATTATGAGTTTCCAATCGAAGGCGGCGATGAGCTCATTTTAAATGAAGAAACCATTGCTATTGGTGTATCAGCCCGTACCTCAGCTAAAGCCATTGAACGTTTAGCCCTAAATCTATTTGGCCGTCAAAAAAAATTCAAAAGAATACTAGCCATTGAGATTCCAAAGTGCAGGGCATTTATGCATTTAGATACCGTATTTACGATGGTTGATTATGATAAATTTACAATTCATCCAGCGATCCAAGGACCGCAAGGAAATATGAATATTTATGTTTTAGAGAAAGGTCCAGATGAGAAGACACTAAAAATTACCCATCATACCTCTTTAATGGAATCTCTAAAAGAGGTTTTGGGCTTAAAGGATTTGGTTCTTATTCCTTGCGGAGGAGGAGATGTAATAGCCTCTGCTCGTGAACAATGGAATGACGGGTCCAATACATTAGCCATTGCCCCAGGAGTAGTTGTTACGTATGACCGTAACTATGTATCCAATGCTTTATTGCGTGAACACGGTATTGAGGTAATCGAAATATTGAGCTCAGAATTATCCCGTGGCCGCGGGGGACCACGATGTATGAGTATGCCCATCGTTCGAAAAGATATTTAAATCATAGAGAAAGTAGGGATAAATATGGGAGAAACGATTTCAAGCTTACAAGGAAAAAGTTTTCTTGCGGAGATCGACTTTACAGAAGAGGAATTGTTGTATTTTCTCGATTTAGCAGCAGATTTAAAAGCGAAAAAGAAAAACGGCATTCCCCATCGTTATTTGGAAGGAAAAAATATAGCTCTTTTATTTGAAAAAACTTCTACTCGTACACGGTGTGCATTTACAGTAGCTTGTACAGATTTAGGCGCGCATCCTGAATATTTAGGTAAAGGGGATATTCAGCTCGGTAAAAAAGAATCCGTAGAAGATACGGCAAAAGTGTTGGGCCGCATGTTTGACGGAATTGAGTTCCGCGGCTTTGCTCATAAAACAGTGAGATCTTTAGCTGAGAATTCGGGTGTACCAGTGTGGAATGGTCTAACGGATATGTGGCATCCAACCCAAACACTCGCGGATTTATTGACCATCCAAGAACATATAGGGCATTTGCGAAATGTAAAGCTCGTTTATGTTGGCGATGGCCGAAACAATATTGCGAACAGTTTATTAGTTGGTGGTTCAATCGTTGGAATGGAGGTTCGGATTTGTGCGCCAAAATCATTATGGCCTGCACAGGAAGTCATTTATTTGGCGCAAAAGTTTAGTGACCGGGTCATGGTAACCAGCAGTATTGATGAGGCTGTTGCAGGTGCAGATGTAATCTACACAGATGTCTGGGTATCTATGGGGGAAGAAGATAAATTTGCGGAACGTATTGAGCTGCTTTCATCTTACCAGGTAAATATGCAAATGATTAAAAAAACAGGGAATGATGATGTTATTTTTTTACATTGTTTGCCTGCATTCCATGATCTCGAAACCATGTATGGAAAAGAAATTTATGAAAAACATGGATTGAGAGAAATGGAAGTAACCGATGAGGTATTCCGCAGCAAGCATTCAAAAGTATTCGAGCAAGCTGAAAATAGATTGCATACCATTAAAGCGGTTTTAGCAGCTACTTTAGGAAATATGGAGTAAAGAGGGAGTTTACTATGCCTTCTTAATCTCTCTTCCCTATCACTATCCAAAAGAGAGAGGCGAGAGTAGTGGGTGAAGAAAAGAAACTAGGACTATTTACTTTAACAGCCCTTGTTGTCGGTTCGATGATCGGTGGTGGAGCATTTAACTTGGCCAGTGACATGGCCAAAGGAGCCGGCCCGGGAGCTATTATTATCGGGTGGATGATCACAGGAATCGGAATGATTGCACTTGGATTATCTTTTCAGAATTTAACTCGAAAAAGACCGGATTTGGAAGGCGGTATTTTTAGTTACGCAAAAGCTGGATTCGGTAATTTTATGGGCTTTAATAGTGCGTGGGGATACTGGGTTGCCGCATGGCTCGGTAATGTAGCTTACGCAACTCTATTATTTAGCTCATTAGGCTATTTTTTTTCAATTTTTGATGGAGGACAAAAGATAGCGTCGATTATTGGAGCGAGCATAATGCTCTGGTGTGTTCACTTGCTGATTTTACGAGGCGTACAATCGGCGGCGCTTGTAAACTTAGTAACTACAATCGCGAAATTAGTTCCCGTGTTTGTGTTTATTATTGTGGGGATCTTTGCTTTTCAAATCAATATATTCGTAGACGGATTTTGGGGACAAGGCGGTACATTTGATTGGGGGGCGGTAGGCAGCCAAGTTAAAAGCACCATGCTTGTAACTCTCTGGGTATTTACTGGGGTTGAAGGGGCAGTTGTTCTATCTGGACGTGCAAAAAATAAAAGTGATGTCGGGAAAGCGACAGTCATTGGATTGATAGGGACACTTATTATTTACGTATTGATTACAGTATTATCTCTCGGGCTTATGCGGCAAGCAGATATCGCTAATTTAAAAAATCCAGCCATGGCCTATTTGTTTGAAAGTGTTGTTGGAAAATGGGGCGCTACATTTATTAACCTAGGTTTGGTTATTTCCGCCTCAGGCGCTTGGCTAGGGTGGACTTTACTTGCCTCTGAGATTCCATATTTATCTTCTAAAGATGGACTTTTTCCAAAATGGTTTGCGAAAGAGAATAAAAATAAGGCCCCTGTAAATTCATTATGGATTACGAATGGTTTAATTCAACTTTTTTTATTAACCTTCATTATTTCGGATCAAGCATATCATTTTGCGTTTTCTCTGGCATCCTCCGCTATTTTAATTCCTTATGTGTTTTCAGCGTTTTATCAATTGAAGTATAGCTTGCAGTCAAAAGAAAAAGACCGAACCATCAATACTGTCATTGGTATCGTTGCGAGCATTTATGGAATTTGGTTAGTTTATGCCGCTGGATTGGATTACTTGTTGTTAGCCATGACCTTATATGCTCCAGGCATCCTCATCTATTATAAGCTGCAAAAGCAAGATCACCCCAAGCGAATATTGACCCGGGTGGAACTGATCTTATCTCTTGCTATTGCTGCTTTAGCAGTTTTCACAATCTATGAATTAATGACGGGAAATATAACGATTTAGTATATTTGGAAATAAATATAATTGGAGGTCGAAATATGGCACGTAGAAAAATGGTAGTGGCCCTAGGTGGAAATGCTATACAATCCGGTGATGCTACGGCAAAGGCACAACAAGAAGCATTAGAACAAACAGCAGAACAACTTGTGAAAATAATACAAAGTGATGTAGATGTCATCATTGTCCATGGGAATGGTCCGCAAGTAGGAAATATTTTATTACAGCAAAAAGCGGCGGAATCGGAGGAAACCCCCGCCATGCCGTTGGATACTTGTGGTGCGATGAGTCAAGGAATGATTGGCTATTGGATGGGAAATGCGATTGCAAAGGTATTGAGAAAACAGAGCATAACTAAAGATGTGGTAACAATCGTAACAAGAATGGTTGTTGATGAAAACGATGGAGCATTTAATAATCCCACAAAACCAATAGGGCCTTTTTATACAGAGGACGAAGCAAGAAGATTGATGAAGGAAACCAAAGCAGTATTCAAAGAAGATGCGGGAAGAGGATGGAGACGAGTGGTACCGTCACCAGCACCTGTAAGCATTCTTGAATATAAAGTGATTGATTCTTTAGTGAAGGATGGGAATATCGTCATTGCTGTTGGAGGTGGCGGAATACCGGTAATTCAGTCTAAAGAAGGATTAACAGGAACTGAAGCAGTTATTGATAAAGACTTCGCTGCTCAGAAATTAGCCGAATTAGTAGATGCCGATACACTTGTCATTTTAACTGCAGTTGATTATGTGTATGTGAATTTTAACAAGCCTAATCAAAAAAGATTAGAGTCTGTAACTGTGGATGAATTAGAACAATATATAAAGGAACAACATTTTGCAGAGGGAAGTATGCTTCCAAAAATTGAAGCTGCTATTCATTTTGTTAAACCAAATTCAGCACGAAAAGCCATTATTACTTCTTTAGAGAAGGTATATGAAGCATTGGAAGGAAAAGCAGGTACGCTTATTTCCAAAGAAGAGGGGCCTGTTCATGAATAAATAACTTTTAAAAATCCGGATTTTTAAACCCATTGGTCGAGTTTGGGATGACTTTTGCTCCCGAATTCGGCCTGCTTGTTTCGTTGATCCTTTATAGCTTAAAGATAACAGAGGTGGATTTATGAATAAACGGAATGTGATCGAAAATTTAAAAGAGTTTGATTTATTTGCTGAATTGTCAGAAAAAAAACTACAAAGCTTAACAGAGTTTGTCTATTGGCGAACTTATAAGAAGGGCCAATTTTTATTTCTGGAAGGGGATTCAAGGGAACGAATTTACCTTTTGTTAGATGGCTTTGTAAAGGTAGAGCGGGTAAATCAAAGTGGGAACTTGCTATATGAGGACTATGTAAAACGATACTCAATTTTTCCTTATGGCGGCATGTTTACAGATAAAAGATACAATTACTCAGCAGAAGCACTGACAGATGTAGATGTATATTATATTCCTACAGCGATTTTTGAAGATATGTTAAAGGCCAATCAAAAACAATTAATATTTGTTGTTCAGCAGTTTTCTTTAATTTTAAAACTCCATGAACATCGTATACAACATATTACAATCCCGAATGCGCAAGATCGGGTAATACAGTCAATTAATTATTTAAGGCAGGATTTAGGGGAACAAAATGGGGAAGAGATTGTGATTTCGTGTCCACTGACCACAATCGAAATTTCTAAAATATCCGGAACGTCTCGGGAAACGGTTAGCGGTGTGTTAAACCAGTTGAAGAAAGATCACATTATTACAGTTTCAGGTAAAAAAATTATAATCCATGACCCCACCTATTTTGAGGAAATCTCTATATGAACATAAAGATGAACGTCTTCAAAAAGAAGGCGTTCATCATTTTTTTTGGTTATGACAACGAATAAAATCATTGGAGCAGTCATGGACACTCCTAACACAACATGTAATATATTTAATATTCATATTCTGCTCCCTATATTATTCTGAAAGAGTTTACAGGCGGCTTTTAGAAATCCGGTGTTATGATATATAAGACATGTCTTATGCGGAGAGCAGGTATGTCGAATCATGAATTACGCATTACGGTATAGGACCGTCAATAAAGGAGAGCAATGATGTTTGTTATACGGGGAACACAAAAACTGCTAAAGGAGTGGGAGACTGAACCACTTCACGTTGATATTTATCCGCCTTTGAATAGCTGGCATGCCGGTTTGTTTTTACTGAATCGGAGAAAAAATATTGTGTTTATGCATGATATATCCCGCTTAAGTGTCACGCTGTTTGGAATTAAAAAATCGCAGTACAAGAATCTGCCGGCTCTTTTTGTACAAGCCTTGAAGGAATTAATGATCAGCGAAGGGTTCGATGAACAAATTGTAGAGGCATATATACAGGAAGGCGAGCAGATGCTGGCAACTACGACAAATAGACATAGTGTGATGGTAACCTTAGATGAGATTATATTTATTATGAAGGAACTCGACATGGAGCATGGATGCGAGCTGGAAAAGAACCAGTGGAATAACCGAATTGTGTTCAAAACGGATCAATATAAGTACCCGATTGATGTTTTTAAGGAACTGCTAGAAAAGCATTATAAAGTAGAGAGTAGTTGAGAGTTTGCTAAGGATGAAACGCTTGCGATGAAATGAATCATAGCGCAATAAACGGTACACTCTGATAGAATAAAATGATAAAGGATTTACACCATCAGTCGGACTTATAATACAGGGGGTACATAACGAAGGATGAAGAGGATTGTTGAAGTTGCCAAAGAAGCAGGAATTGAAGAAGAGCATCTGGAGACGTATGGCAAATACAAAGCGAAGCTGAATCCATCTTTGTGGGAACAGTTGAAGGATCGCCCGAATGGAAAGCTGGTGCTGGTGACGGCGATGAATCCCACTCCGGCTGGGGAAGGAAAAACGCTGACAACCATCGGGCTGTCCCAAGCACTAAATGCGATGGGGCATAAAACCGTGGCAGCCCTGCGGGAGCCGTCTCTTGGGCCTTGCTTTGGGATGAAAGGAGGAGCAACCGGGGGAGGAAAGGCCCAGATTGTTCCGGCGGAAGACATTAATCTGCATTTTACAGGTGATATACATGCGATTTCGGCAGCACATAATTTGCTGGCAGCGATGATTGATAACCATTTGTTCCATGGAAATGCTTTGCGGCTGAAGCCAGAACGAATTGTGTGGAAACGGGCTGTCGATATGAATGATCGGAGCCTGCGAAGTATTGTAACCGGATTGGGTGCGGGGAATGGAGCGGTGAGAGAAAGCGGCTTTCTGATTACCTCGGCCTCGGAAGTCATGGCGGTGCTATGCTTAAGTGAAAATATGGACGATCTTAAAGTACGGTTGGGTCGGATGGTGATTGGATATAACGAAGCCGGTGAGGCGGTAACAGCAGAGGAGCTGCACGCAGTGGAAGGTATGGCTGTGCTGCTTCGGGAAGCCTTAAAGCCTAATCTGGTGCAGACGCTGGACGGAACTCCGGTTATTGTGCATGGTGGACCTTTTGCTAACATTGCCCATGGATGCAGCAGTCTGATCGGTACAAAGCTGGCATTGAAGCTGGGAGAGGTGGTCGTCACAGAGGCAGGGTTCGGGGCTGAACTGGGAGCGGAAAAGTTTTTTGACATCAAGTGCCGTCAGTCCGGCTTGCAGCCAGATGCGGCTGTGCTGGTCGTAACTGCCAAAGCGCTGAAATATAACGGCGGGGTAGCTAAACATGAGCTGGACGCAGAAAATCTGAAGCAATTACAACTCGGATTAGCCAATATGAGCCGGCATGTACGGAATTTGCAAAAGTTTGGTGTGCCTGTATTGGTGGCGATTAACCATTTTGTAACAGACAGCAAAGCGGAACTGGATTTGATTTTCTCGGAATGCCGCAAGCTGGGTGTACCCGCAGAGCTTTCACAAGTATGGGCGCAGGGAAGCCAAGGGGGAGAAAAGTTGGCCCAAAGCCTGCTGAACTTACTTCAGAAGGAGAAAGCCCATTTTGCACCGCTATATGATCATACGCTTGATTTGCAAGCGAAAATTAGCGTCATTGCCAAGGAGCTTTACGGTGCGGCAGAGGTAGCTTACGCGCCTGCGGCTAGACGGGCGTTGGCTGGTATGGAGCAGCTTGGTTTTGGACAACTGCCTGTATGTATGGCCAAAACACCCTATTCTTTCTCAGATCAACCTTCCTTGCTAGGTGCACCGGAAGGCTTCACCATTCACGTGTCCAGCGTATCATTGTCCGCAGGCGCAGGTTTTGTAGTTGTGGAAACAGGCAATACCATGACGATGCCAGGACTGCCCAAATCTCCAGCAGCTGAACATATGTCTCTGGAGGCAGATGGGAGTATCCAAGGACTCATGTAGCATTTTACTAGAAAATAGCAGCATTTTGGCATCAATGAACGAGCAGTTTGGGCAGGGCAGTGAGCAGCTTTTGCCGAGTCATGGCATCGCTCCAGTTCCAACGGTCTGCTTCTACGAAATATACTCGGCCTTGACGCACAGCAGGTAGGCTGTGCCAGAGAGGGCTGTTGAGCATGCATTCCAGCGCATGTTTGGAATCTGGCGCTGTAGGGACAAGCATAAAAATACGGTCGCCAGCGTAATCAGGCAATTCGTTCGGGTCAATTTCTGCGAAGCCTAGTCCTGCGTCAAGTATCTTTTGGATTGACTCGACAGGCTGGAAGCCGTGCGGATGGTAGAGGGCCGATGAGAATCCGGACATGCCCATGACAAAAAGCCGATCCCCATGATCGAAGATAAAGACAGAGGCGGTTTCTCCGGCTGTAATATGCGTACTAAGCTGCTGCCACATCGCTAGATTACGAGCGGCGAAGGCAGCTAACCAGCGTTCGGCTTCGCGTTCCTTATCGAGCCAGGCGCCAAGTGTACGCAGCCGTTCCTCCAGGGCGGCAAAGGAGTTGAAGGTGACGGTGGGCGCGATGCTTGCAATGCGCTCATATTCCTGTTCATCTGAGTTGGCGATGATAATCAGATCAGGATTGAGAGCGCTGGTCACGCCAGTATCCAGCGGAAGTCCCACGTCAGTTACGTTCCCAAGCCGATGCTTATAGACGCTGTATTCACTGAGCCGCAGACTTCCTCCAATGGCTGTGGCTCCTAACGCGAGCAGATCGCCCATCGTTTCACCATGATAGATGATGCGGCTCGCTCGGCGTGGGATATGAATATGGTGGCCTGTCCAATCCTTAACGTACACTGAACCAGCAGCGGAAAGCGCATATTTACCCGGCGGAATCCCCGTCATTTGTCTAAAACGCCGATTAAAATAATATTCGTCAGAGAAACCCACCTGACGGGCAATTTCACGCAAAGGCCGTTTGCATTCCAGCAGCAGCCGCTTGGCATGGTTCAAGCGCAGCTCAGTGAGGTAATGCAGCGGCTTTTTGCCTGTTATTTTGCGAAACAACTGGGAGTATTGCCATATAGAAACGTTCGCCTGTTCGGCAAGCTGCTTGACGGTAATGGGCTTTTCGTAGTGTTTTTCCATATATGTAAGGGTGCTTTCCACCGATGCGGGTAATACCGAATTAGCGCCTTTGTTATGCTCGACATGGGCGTGTGCTTCCTGCCATAGCAAAAGAAGCTTTTAAAACATGATTTGCTGACGTAATGCAGAAGTTTGATGATGCGGCTGGCTCGTTGGTTGGGCGCTATAAAATAACTCTTCGGCCAACTGAACAGGCTTGGAGGAAGAGGAGACAATGTATTCACGTGGTTCTGGCAGGACAGAGCCAAGATATAGGGATGGCATGCCCGTTACGTTTTCAGCCAAGGTCATGTCTGATGGTGTCTCTAACGGCATAGCGATCACCTGGAATGTGATTTTGTAGTATTCAGGTACAGTTCCAACCAAGGAGGCGATGCGATAGGATTCCCCAGGAGTTAACCAGTACCCATGACCTGGGTGGAAGACATACTGCTCTGGTCCAATACTCACCATACCTGTTCCACCGATGAACATGAGCAGACAGTGATCTGAATGTGGACGAAATTGTAGTCTATCGTTAAGCTCACTAGCCAGCACAATTTGCTTAAAATGAAAAAGCAGCGAGCTGGAAAAGGGTGAATATTCAGACGACGGGGACGGGTTCACGGTGTAATGCTCCCTTTATTGAGAATGGTTATCATATATGCATAAGTATACCTCCTTTAAGTTCAACAAAAAAGAAGCCTATCAACAAATGTCGATAAGCTTCTTCGGACTTATTTTATGAGCTTGGGCAGTTCCTCCAACAGCCATTTTCGGGTAGAAGCATCACTTTCGGTTTTACCAATGTCCTGCATGTACACATGTCCCTGTTGGACGGCAGGCAGCTGGAGCCACAGCTTGCTTTTCATTAACTGTTCGGTAGATTGGCGGGCTTCTGAGCTTGGAATGTTCAGTATGAAAATCCGATCTCCCGCGTATTGTCCAATCACCTCCTGCGATATTTGCACGAATCCTTTGTTCTCGTCCAGCGCTTGCTGAATAAGAGGAGTAGGTTTGAGACCATTTTTTTCATACAGTATTTGTGACAGGCCTGTCCGCGCCATGACGAACAAACGATCCCCTGGATAGTAGGTAAAGACCGAAGCTGTTTCACCCGATTTCACACCTTTCGCATGAAGTTTGCTCCACATCTCTGCTTCCTTGATTTTATATTGGGCTAGAGCGTGTCTTCAGCAGTTTCTTTCTTGTTCAAAATATCTCCGAGATGTATCAAACGCTTATTTAATGGCGCAAAGGTATCGAACATAATGGTAGGTGCGATTTTTGTTAACGCTGCATATTGTTTTTCGTCCGTATCGGCAGTAATGATTAGGTCTGGTTGTAGAGCCAAAGTCTTTTCTAAATCAATGGGAAACCCAATGATTCATAATATTGCGAATGAGAATTATTATCACAAAGGTAATAATAAGCGCTGATCCCTCAATGCTCAATAGACAAACTTGGTCCATGGATCCGATTTTGTACAAAATGAGCCTTAAGTGGTTTTCGTCCATACGTTCTTTAACATGTTATTGATTTGTCATTTTTTATGGTATAGAATATCAGTTTTATACATTTGAAAGGGGTTTTGAAATGGCATTGTTTATTACATATGTTTTACTAGGTTTCTCTATAGCGTTACCTATAGGTACCATTACGGTTGAAATGACGAAGCAAGGGCTAAAGAATGGATTTATACATGGATGGATTGTGGGGCTTGGGGGAATGACCGTCGATTTGTTATTAATCATTGGTTTATATTTTGGTCTGGCCTCGGTCCTATCCTTACCTATTGTACAGGTGATCATGTGGCTCATCGGAGCTGTATTTTTGTGCTATGTAGGGTACGACAGCATTAAAAATGCGGATCATGATATTGCGCTAGAAGGAGAAAAAAAGACGAAATCATTATTTTCTTCCTATAAAAATGGGCTGCTTGTCGCTATTTCACCAGGGAATTTAGTGTTCTGGGTGAGTGTTTTTGGGACTGTGCTGGCAAGTTCATTTGATCGATCAAATACAAGTCAATTCCTGATTGTTGGCTTAGGTATTTTGTTTGGTATTCTTATCCATGATTTAGGCTTGATGACCCTTGTAGCGACAACACGAAAAGCCATGAACCGAACCGCCATCAAATGGGTTACGATCTGTGCTGGTGTGGTTTTGATTGGTTTTTCGGTTTACTTCCTGTATGAATTTATGATCAGTCTCCAAAAGATTTTATAGCCTTGTACAAAGATGCGCTCAAGCTTGTCATGCCAGTCTGCATAAATCGAACAAGTCCTTCATAGACATGTACTAATTCATTTAAAACATGTGCTGAAGGGGTTGATGACATGCGCCGGATTTCATGGATGCTTGCCATGGTCATGTGTGTAACGTTGCTGCTGGCCGGGTGCGGCAAGAAGAGCGCAGACGATGTGGTTAAAGATTTGAGTGACGTGGTGAGCGACCTGAACAGCTACCACGGTACAGCTGTGATGACGCTGCATACCGGCGACACGCCGCAGGAATACAAGGTGGATATATCCTATCGCAAGCCGTCCTATTACCGCATTGCCATGACGAACGAGAAAAAGGACGTTACGCAAATTGTGCTTCGTAATGATGAGGGTGTTTTTGTGCTGACACCCAGCCTGAACAAGAGTTTCCGATTCAAAAGCGACTGGCCAAACAATCAAGGTCAGGTATATTTATATGAAACGCTGGTTCGCAGCATTATCGGTGATGCCTCTCGTCAGCTGGCTACCGATGATAAGTCCTATGTGTTTGATGTGGCGGCGAACTACAACAGCCATGCGCTGGTCAGACAAAAGATATGGCTGTCCAAAAACAACTATGCCCCTACTCAGGTACAGGTATCTGATGCAAATGCCAAGGTGGTTGTCGATCTGAAATTTGATCAGTTCGCTTTTGATACGAAGTTTGACAAGGATTCCTTTGATATGGAACGGAATATGGCTTCAGGAAAAACGAGTGCAGGTAGCGAGGGAGCGCCATCTTCAGGGGCAGTGGATTCCAGCGGTCCGCTTGATGCCTCTGGTGCGTTAGAAGGAGCGACTGGCGTGACATCCAGTGAAGCCAGACAAGAGCAGGGAACCGCAGGGGGCGATGTCCAGCAGCCTTCTGGTGAAGCGAAGAGTGACGGTACAGCCACAGGCGATACGTCCAAGCCGGAAGCAGCAGCTAATGGAGAGGCGCAGCAGCCAGCACCAGGCTCAGTGGACGCTGCAACCGGAACGTCAGCGGGAACGGATGCCGCAGAAGCTGTGATGGGTGAATTTGGCTTGATCGAACCGTCCTATACGCCAGCCGGAGTACAGATCAAGGATACACCTGAGCTGGAGGATAATGGCACACATGCGGTGATGCTGCGTTATAGCGGAACGTATAACTATACCATTGTGGAGGCGCGTCCCAAAGATCGGGCGGTCGCACTTTCCGCAGGTGAACTGGTTGATATTGGAGGAAGCTTTGCTGTTTTGACAGGAAGCGAGCAGCAGACGATGACCTGGATGAATGATGGCATAGAGTTCAGAATCACCAGTGCTGACCTGCCTGTGAGCGAAATGATACAAATTGCCGCTTCTATACAGGATCAATCGGGTAAATAAAATTTTATAGACGGATGCAGACGGTCTAGAGTGTACAATGCTCTGCTGCCGCCCGTATCCGTCTTTTGTTCATTCGCAGTCTAAGATGTGCATCGCTTGTATATCCTGTTCTATTGTAGATATGGTAGAGGAGGCTGGCAAAGCTCCCTGCCATTGACAGCCAAGTCTTTGAACATTACCATTAACCTTTGGAAGCAAGGATTTTGCTACAACCAAATGGTAAAAGGTTACGTTACAGGCTAACAATTGAAGAAGGTGACTGGATTTTGCAAGCACAATACAGATCGACCCGGGCCGAAATCAACCTGGATCACCTTGGCGCCAACTATGAAGCCTTTCGCAAGGTATTGCCTGCGGATAAGCTGATGCTGGTCTGTGTCAAGGCTAATGCCTACGGACACGGTGCCGTAGAAATTTCAAAGGAAATGGAACGCCTTGGTGCGGATTATTTGAGCGTCGCTTTTCTGGATGAGGCTCTGGAGCTTCGTCATGCGGGGATTGAACTGCCGATCCTTGTACTCGGCTATACTTCGCCTGAAGCTGTCCAAACAGCTTGGGAGCATGATATCTCATTAACTGTGTTTAGTGAGGAAGTGCTGGAGGGTATTCGCAGATTGGACCGTCAAGGAAGCGAACGCAAGCTGAAGGTGCACATCAAAATAGACAGCGGGATGGGAAGGCTCGGTTTGCTGCCTGGAGAAGCGGCTGTCGCTTTTGTTCGGCAGGCTCGCGAATTAGAGCAAGTGGTGCTGGAAGGCATGTACACCCATTTTGCCCGCGCGGATGAAGAAGATAAAGGCTATACACTGCTGCAATATGATCGGTTTCGGGGCGTGGCGGATGCGCTAAGGGAACAAGGTATTACTTTTCCCATTATACATACGGGCAACAGCGCGGCCACCATTGATACCCCTTCCCTTTCCCCCAATATGGTGCGGATTGGCATCAGTATATACGGTCTGTACCCATCTGATGAGGTTAACCGGCAAGTCATTAAACTGTTGCCTGTATTGTCTTTAAAGACAGCAGTGGTTTATACCAAGACGCTTCCTCCCGGCTGGGGAGTTAGTTATGGCACCCGGTATGTAACCTCTAGTGAAGAGCGGATCGGCACACTGCCAATCGGTTATGCGGATGGATACTCCCGCATGCTAAGTGGGAAGGTCGAAGTGTTGATACGCGGTCGTCGCGTCCCTGTACTCGGTACGATCTGCATGGACCAGTGTATGGTATCCTTACAATCTTTCGCAGAGGATGCGGAAGAAATTCAAACCGGCGAAGAGGTTGTTCTCATCGGCCAGCAGTCCGGCGAAATGATTGCGGCGGACGAGCTGGCATCCAAGCTTGGTACGATCCACTACGAGGTGATCTGCATGATCGCAGACAGGGTACCGCGTGTTTACATGCGAAATCATGTTCCTGTCGTTCGGGTGAACTCACTTCTTCCAACCCGCTGGAATTAATTTCATAACGCAAATTACCGGATAAAAGCAGGAGTTTTCGTATAACGTCCCGAAATATGTACAAAGGAAAGAAAAGAGCGCTATAACTGTCAAAAGACGCATTAGGCTCCGCTGACACTTGTATTTCGGGGATCAAACGCCTGTACGAAAACGAACTGCGTAGTTTATAATGGAATGCAGCATAGATGATATACGAATATCATATACATTCTTTTATATTCCGTTTGAATAAATTACCGGGAATAACGTTATAATGGTACAATGGCGACAAGGTTTTGGGGGTGGAAGAGAAGTTGGCCAATTTGCAGAACACCAAAAGAATAATGATCAGTTTGCCAGATCATCTCTTGCAGGAAGTGGACGGGATCGTAGCTATGGAAAATTCCAACCGCAGTGAATTTATCAGGCAGGCAATGAAGCTTTATGTAAGTGAACGTAAAAAACGTTACATTCGTGAAGCTATGCAGCGTGGATACATGGAGATGGCTAAAATTAACTTGACCATGGCATCCGAAGCCTTTCACGCGGAGGAAGATGCAAACAGCACCTTGGGCCGTACAGTTAGCGGGGTGTAATCCATATTGATCGTAAAGCGCGGCGACGTTTTTTTTGCAGACCTTTCACCCGTAGTCGGTTCCGAGCAAGGTGGCGTCAGACCTGTGCTGATCATTCAAAATGATATCGGCAACCGGTTTAGTCCTACTGTGATCGTAGCAGCTATCACTGCACAGATTCAGAAGGCAAAGCTGCCTACACACGTGGAGATCGACGCGGCGACGCATGGCTTTGATCGTGATTCTGTTGTTCTTCTGGAGCAGATCCGGACGATCGACAAGCAAAGGCTTACCGACAAAATCACCCATTTGGATGAAGAAACCATGCGCAAAGTGAGCGATTCACTACAAATCAGTCTCGGTTTGATTGATTTTTAGTATGATGGAACGACGAGTGAAACGGGAAAAGGACAGCGCATTAGCGCTGTCCTTTTGCATGTCCGAAGAAAAATATAGGTAGGGCTTGCTTTTACGCTACCCGCTGGCGCTTTGAATCATTTTTTGTGATAATAAAAGATATGATGTATGACAAGAGCTGTGAGGAAGAAGGGATAGGTTTGTCTAACGAGGAAACAAAGACGGAAATTGGGCAGGAGCCGAACGAAGCAGAACGCCAAGAACGGATTGTCAAACAAGTGGCGAGTGAGCTGTCGCTGGCACTCAAGCAAATCCGGACAACGATAAGTTTATTGGATGAAGGAAATACCATTCCTTTTATCGCACGTTATCGTAAGGAAATGACAGGAGAGCTGGATGAAAATCAGCTGCGTGAAATTGAAGATCGCGTGCTGTATTTGCGTAATCTGGAGGATCGTAAGGTAGAGGTCATCCGCATTATTGATGAACAGGGTAAGCTGACAGAAGAGCTGCAAGCTGCTATCACCTCTGCGGTTAAACTTCAGGAAGTGGAGGACCTGTACCGTCCATATCGGCAAAAGCGCAAGACGCGCGCCAGTGTGGCCAAGGAACGGGGTTTGGAGCCGTTGTCCATCTGGATATGGGGACAGCCGAAGCAGGGTGATGCTTTGAAAGAAGCTGAAGCCTATGTAAATGCTGAGCTGGGAGTTGAAACCCCTGAGGCCGCCATCCAGGGTGCCTTGGATATTTTGGCTGAAAATATAGCCGATGATGCGACGATTCGCCAATGGGTACGCCGATATACACTGGATCATGGGATGTTGACCTCTGAAGCAAAGGACAGCGAGCAAGAGTCTGTGTATGAAAACTACTACAGCTATCGTGAGCTGGCTAAAAAAATGCCACCCCACCGTATTCTGGCGATTAATCGCGGGGAGCGGGAAGGTATTCTTAAGGTTGGTCTGGAGGTAGCGCCGGATTCGATTTATAATTATGTGGCGGGTCAAGTGATTAAAGGATCGTCCGTCGTAGAGGACCTGCTACGCAGTGTCATTGAGGATGCATACAAAAGACTCATCGCGCCGTCTATTGAACGTGAAGTGCGCGCTGAAATGACAGAGAAGGGCGAGCAACAAGCCATCTCTATCTTTGCAGGCAATTTGCGCAGCCTGTTGCTTCAGGCTCCGATCAAGGGGCGTCGTGTGCTTGGAGTCGATCCGGCCTATCGGACAGGCTGCAAGCTGGCGGTTGTCGATGACACAGGCAAGCTGCTGGAAGTGGCTGTAACGTATCCGACACCACCAAACAACAAGAAGCGTGAGGCTGCCGAAACGTTCAAGCAGCTGATTGCCAAATATGGTATCGAGTTGATTGTCATTGGTAACGGAACCGCATCGCGTGAGACGGAGCAATTCGTAGCCGAAGTTATCGCGGATATTGGCGACAGCAGTCTCGCATATCTGATCGTTAATGAGGCAGGTGCGAGCGTATACTCTGCCTCCAAGCTGGCACAGGAGGAATTTCCCGATTTGGACGTGGCTGAGCGCAGTGCGGCGTCTATCGCACGTCGTGTGCAGGACCCGTTGGCTGAGTTGGTTAAGATTGAGCCGAAGGCCATTGGTGTAGGTCAATACCAGCACGATGTGTCGCAGAAACATCTGGATGAAAGTTTGAAGGACGTTGTAGAATCGGCTGTTAACCACGTCGGCGTAGATGTGAACACAGCTTCCTCGGCGCTGTTGTCTTACGTGGCAGGGATCAACGCGACAATTGCTAAAAATATCGTTAAGTACCGTGAGGAGAACGGAAAATTCAGCAACCGCCGTCAGTTGCAGAAGGTGCCGCGGCTTGGTGCAAAAACCTACGAGCAATCCATTGGTTTTATCCGTATACCGGGTGGCGAGAATCCTCTGGATCGCACGCCGATCCACCCTGAGTCGTATGCTGTCGTAGACCGCCTGCTGGCGGAACTGGGCATCAGTGCTCATGATCTGGGTTCGAAAGCTGCAACAGAAGCGCTGAATGTGTCCAATATTGAGCAGTTGGCAGCGAAGCTGGAAGTGGGTGTGCCAACATTGCGGGATATTTTGGACAGCCTCCAGCGGCCGGGACGTGACCCGCGCGACGAGCTGCCATTGCCTGTATTCCGCAAGGATGTGTTGAAGATCGAGGATCTGGCACCAGGCATGGAACTTCAGGGAACTGTCCGCAATGTCATAGATTTCGGCGCGTTTGTTGATATCGGTATTAAAAGTGACGGGTTGGTTCATATTTCACAGCTGCGCAGTGGATTCGTAAAGCATCCGATGGATGTTGTATCTGTCGGTGATAACGTAACCGTGTGGGTGTTGAATGTTGATTTGAAAAAAGGCAGGGTAGGTCTGACCATGAAACCTCCCGCAGATGTGCAGTCACAGGCATAGTGGTTTAAATAAAGCTGTATAGCCTTTTATGAAGGTATAAAAAAAGCCGGAATCTCCGAACCATGTTTGGAGATTCCGGCTTTCCATTTGGGATGATTTTCTGCTTTTACCCGTTGTTGGCATCAAATTCTATACCAGGTGCTTTATGATAAAAAAACCAACAATCGTTTAACAGTTTAATTTGGCGTCGGTCCTTTTTGTAAAAGGCCCGCATGAGCTGGTTGCTGAGCCATTGAGGCAAGCCGATCCCCTCCTCTGCGTTACTTCTGTATGTTTAGCATATGGGGTGGATACCTAAAGTGTGCTTGTGAATCAGGGTTAGACTTCGGCCGTTATTTTATAATATGCTTGTCAGTATGAAGCAAAGGAGGTACGCCATAAGGATGGAGTCCAAGTCTCTGGGCAATTCAATGAAACTTTGCATGAGTAATGAAGAACTTCAAGCATGGGTAGAGCGCATCTCGCTGGAGAGCTTCGGCGTGCCGTTTCAACATCAAGCCACCTTTAACGCACGTCTGTCTTCTACAGGCGGTCGATATTTTATGAAAAGTCATCATATTGAAATTAATCCACATCAACTTGCAGCTTATGGACGTTCTGAGGTGGAAAAAATAATAAAGCATGAGCTGTGCCATTATCATCTGCATCTGCGCGGAATGGGTTATAAGCATCGCGATGCTGATTTCAAAGCATGGCTGGCCCGTGTAGGGGGGAGCAGGCATTGTCAGACTCTGCCGGGAAGAATGGGAAGAAAGCCTCAGCCTTATCGCTACAAGCTGGTGTGCGTTTCCTGTCAACATGAGTATATGCGCAAGCGTAAAATGAACCCACAGCGATATCGCTGTGGAAAATGTGGAGGTAAACTTCGTTTGTTGGCACTTGACGAAACCCCCTGATTCATGGTAAATTAACCATACTGTATGATAATTTACAGTAATGTTCCCTGATAGCTCAGTTGGTAGAGCACTCGACTGTTAATCGAGTTGTCACAGGTTCGAGTCCTGTTCGGGGAGCCATGGAGAGATACCCAAGTGGCTATAAGGGGACCCTCTGCTAAGGGGTTAGACTGCGTAAGCGGTGCGAGGGTTCGAATCCCTCTCTCTCCGTTGGGTGTTTATAAGCAGAATAAAGACGCTCGTATGCATGATGTGATGCTTACGAGCGTCTTTTTCGTCTAGATCTGTTTTTAAGAATTTGCTATATGTAAGACGGACGTGTTGCGTACAGCATGAAGCAGCGTTAGTCTGAGTTGTACGCAGTACGCAACGAATCCCTTCTATTTCACGGCGTCAGCCTCGACGGTTTTGAGTAGATTCAGCAGAGCATGGGCAACGCCATCTTCTACATTGGTCAGGGTAACGTCGGTGCAGACTGCCTTTATATCGTCTTTTGCATTGCCCATGGCGATACCTCTCCCAGCCATCGTTAGCATGGAAATATCGTTATAGCTGTCTCCGATCGCTACCGCTTCCTCCATGGGGATGCCCAGATGATTCGCGAGATAACGCAATGCATTACCTTTAGAAGCATCCTTGTGCTCGACTTCAAAGTTATGGTCTGAAGAGATGACCATGTTCAGGCCCTGAACATCCCGGTAACGTTCACGCCCTCGTTCCAATTTGGCATGATCAAAGGAGAAGCAGAGCACGTTATATATCTCTACATCCAGTGGAATCTGCTCATATGAAGCGATGCGGGTATGCCCGGTCTGTTCATATTGCTTTTCAGCTGCATGTAATAAAGTATCCAGCGAAATATCCGGGTTGGTACTCAGCAAGCGGTCCATTTCAACAGCAAGTAGCTGATGTCCCTTTTGTGGAGAATAAATGGCCCGGTCTGTCATGACCTCATAATAGAAGTTGTTATCCTCAAGCCAGCTCAGCACTTCAAATGTTTCGCTCCGGCCCATGGGAGTAGAGGTTAACTGGCGACGATGCACATCATGTACAGTGGCGCCGTTTGCTCCAATGACAGGAGTGACAAGCTCTGCTTCCTCTAGTTTCGTCCAGGCATCATAAGCGGCTCTGCCGGTGGCAATCGTCACTTGGACACCTTGCTGCTGCGCCTTGCGAATGGCCTCAGCGTTCGCTTTGCTTATTTTTCCTTCCTCGTTCAGCAGTGTTCCATCCATATCAATCGCGAACAGTTTCATTTCTCTCCAGCTCCTGTCTTTTGATCTCTCAGTTATATATTTTGAATCTAGTAAGAGGAATTAACTTCAATGCTACGAGGGGACAACCACTTCAATATCATGATGTTGCAAGATTTCCAGCATTGCTGGTTCTGGCAAACGATCGGTGATCACGATATTTATTTCAGACAAATCCGCAAAACGATACGGAAAATTGATTCCGAATTTCGAATGATCCGCAAGGACGATCACTTGATCTGCCTGTTTCATCATCTGATGCTTCAGCATACCGTCTTCTTCATGAATCAGGCTTAGTCCGTGAGCGGATATACCTCCAATGCCGATAAAAGCTTTGTCTACAAAATAGCGAGACAAAGTGGCGATTACGGCCGAGCCATATACATACCGGTGTTCTTTTTGCAGGTGGCCTCCCAACAGATGAATGGAGACACCGTCCTTTCTAGATAGCACGTCAGCCTGATTAATTGAATTGGTGATGACCGAACATTCGCGCACATTCAGTCTTTCTGCACATGCCTGTACGGTGGTCGAGGAATCCAATATAATACGATCCCTATCTCGTATCATGCTGGCAGCCAGTTGTCCGATGACTTGTTTTTCCTCTGATACAGTTAGTAGTCTTTCGTTATAGTTTCCAATTGGATCGTGATGCAGTTTAGGAAGAAGAGCGCCGCCGCGGGTGCGAATAATTTTTTGATGCTCCTCAAGCTTTACCAGGTCTCGACGGGCAGTATCCCGTGAAACATTAAAAATTTCACAAATATCATCCACCGAAATGCGCTTGTGAAGCTGTAAGTACTCCAAGATTTTTAACATTCGTTCTTCCTGATACATAGAAAGCTCCTCTAATATATAATAATTTCGGTATCTCGTAAGTGATTATAAGTAAATGTAAGTGATATTGCAATCGATTATGGTGATTTTTTAAGAAATAGAGAATTGAAGATAAGGAAGTGTAAGTGAATATGCATTTTTTTAATTATAAAAAAATAGTTTTTTTTAAATTTATAAAAATAAGTATTGTCATTTACTATTTTATTTGATATACTCTTTCTTGTCGTCAAGTTGGTGTATATCATAAGGCCCGTTGGTCAAGGGGTTAAGACACCTCCCTTTCACGGAGGTAACAGGGGTTCGAATCCCCTACGGGTCATTGTTGTCTTTACAGACTACATGTTGCATGCTTAAGGGAAATTCCTGAGGTCTAGTCTAGTGGCGGACAGCTTGGATGAACAGCATGAGCCATTAGCTCAGTTGGTAGAGCACCTGACTTTTAATCAGGGTGTCGAAGGTTCGAGTCCTTCATGGCTCACCATTTATATTTTGTTATGCGGTCGTGGTGGAATGGCAGACACGCTATCTTGAGGGGGTAGTGAGCGTATGCTCGTGGAGGTTCGAGTCCTCTCGACCGCATCAATGGAATAAACGGAAAAGTCTCTCGCGTTAGAGGCTTTTTTTATTTGTGCATTGATGGAATTAAACAATGATTATGATGAAATAATGATTCCATAGTATAATATGACGCCATAATGTTATAGAATAATAAATATATAAACTTATGAAGTGACGGTGAAAAATATGGACACTCAACTGTTAGGAAATATATCAGAAAATATTTTGGGCTTGTTTCCGATTGTGAAGAAGAAATTTTTCACCTACGGTCCGCTTGATCTTCCTTTGCATTTGTCACCTAATAACTTTCAGGTGTTAATGCTTCTGCGTGAAGTGCGTTCGTCTACGGTATCAGATTTGTCCAAACAACTTAACGTCTCACGTCCCAACATGACTCCTCTGCTGGATAAGCTGGTGGAGCATGGGCTGGCTGACCGCCAATCGTGTGACTCGGATCGTAGAGTTGTGAACGTAGCTATTACAGAAGAAGGCGACGCATTTTGTGAACAGGTATTTCATACTTTCTCCAATAAAATTCAAGAGCGACTGGTGTATCTTCCAGAAGAAGATTTGTTGCACTTGAGTGAAACGTTGAACGAATTGAAGCAGATTCTACTTAAAATCGATAACGCTACTACATGATTAGCATGAGCGAACTGACTTAAAAACCGCCCTTTCTTCGGAAAACGGGCGGTTTTTGTTGCATATTGTGGTATAATGAAAGCCAACATACATAATTCGGTAATTTTAGCACACGTGATCTTTGAATTAGGAACAGGGGACATGATATCGTTATTTGAGAGCCTGCTAGGGAGGAAGGGACTTCTATGCAATCTATTTACCAACGCATTGAGGAGCTCATTAAGGAACGAGGGATGACGAAAAAGGCGTTTTGTCAGCAGTTAGGCATTAGTACTGGAAACTTTGGAGATTGGAAAAGAGGAAAAACGACACCGGGCACGAATAAACTCATTGAAATCGCTTCGTTTTTTGATGCCAGTCTGGATTGGATTATGCTGGGTCGAGACGTGCAGGGTAAGGTGCTAAAGGAGTCGCAAGACCCTTATTTTTTTGAAGCTTCAGGGCAATTGAATTGCCAAGGGGAATCACTAAGTGAGGCGGAAAGAGATTTTATACTTGAGTATATTGAATTTACCCGCTTTCGTAAAGAGAAAAACCAGCACAATTCAACTACGGGTTAGTAATTTGCTGTGGGATTTGATGAGTGTGATCCAATGTACATGATTGGAAGTAATTAGAAAAAAGTTACAGCGTTCGGAGGGGAACCATTGTGGGAGATCAAACTATTTATCAGCGGATTGAAGCTTTAATTAAGGATCGAGGAATGACCAAGAAGGCATTTTGTGAGAAGCTTAAAATCAGTTCAGGAAATCTCGGTGATTGGAGAAGGGGAAAAACAACGCCGGGTACCGCCCATTTGATTCAAATTTCGGACTTTTTTAATGTATCGCTCGATTGGTTGATGAAAGGGATCAAGCCGGGGGAAGGCGTGCTTCAGGAGCAGAAGGCTGCTTATTTTTTTGGGGTGATGGGGCCACTGAATTGCCAGGCAGAAGATCTGGAGACAGAGGAACAGAACTTTATTTTAGAATATGTTGAATTTGCCAAATACCGTAAGCAAAAAAGGGAGAAGGACAAAGTAAAGCCTGAGTAACTTATGGCTGAGTATCTGGGTGAACAACCCGTAAAACGGACTGAGGGGTTCGGTTTACGGGTTTATTTGGTTGCTCGATCATTTGGCGGCATGACTGTTGTTGAAATACTTGTTGAGATTAGTGCGGTGTCGCCTCCTTATAATCGTTATCGTCGATATTCAGAATTGCAGCAACTTGTTTTCTGTACCTCTGTGCTTTGCGGGTGCCATGAATCAGATTGGACAAGCGTGAAGGCGGGATGTTATGTGTCTCACAAAATGTTTTCTGATCCAGTCGAAGTTCGACAAGCCTTTGTTTGATGGCCCACCCGAAGGAGGTGACAGGCATTTTGTTGTTCAAGAGAAATCGCCCCTTACGGATTCTTGCAGAATAATTGGTGTGATATAATAATCATCAGTAAACATGTTAGAATTAACCATCTAAAACTATGATACACTTTTATACGTGTTTATACAATCGTAAATACGTTATTTCGTTAAAAAATACTTAATTAAGTGTATGAAGTGTAAATAATCCGGCTATAGAGTGTTATTGGTGTGAATTCGGATAGATGAATAAATAAATACTCTGCCGCTTGAGGAAAGGACAGAGTATTTTTTATTATGACTGTTAGATTGGTGAGATGAAGCATCAGAGGGATGCTGGAAGGCGTTTAAACAGCTCTGGGGAGGAAAGGGACCTGGATGCATCCAATTGGCTACTTTGGCTCATATAGGGTGGCTGAGTGATGTAGGATTTGGTTCGATGTTTGTGGAGAAGGTGACGCTGAAATGAGCTTGGCTTAGGTTTGTTAGACTTCTTCCAGGTGGTGAGCAGCTCGCTGGTCATGCGAGCAATAAGAGAATTTTTTTCCTCGTAAGGAGGATTGAGCAGTCTGAAGGCATCTTCGACACAGAAGGATACCGCTGTGGCAAAATAGCCGTGAATGGTCTGTTCTATATCAGTGTCGAGGAGGAAGTTAATCCAAGTGTGGACAGTAGCAAGTGTGCCGATTGCCTTGTATTGAATGAGTGTGTCTTCCAGTTGGTCAAATTCTAGCCAAGGATAGAGAGCCTTTGTGAGCTTGAGCAGACGCTGACTGGAAAGTCGCGACTCTTTTATATGCTGCGAGGAAGGATGTTGGGTATACAGCATTTTATCAATAAGGGCGATTCGCCAACCGTCATTCTGCTGGATGGCGACATACAGATTTTTGATGGCCATGCCGTCAAGGGTTGTAATGTGAGGATACCACTCGTCCCGCATGTAATGCTCCAGATCTTGTAGACTGTTCAAGTATCCATTGCGGAAACGTTCCTCCAGTCCGTGAAATCGGGTGAAACCACCAACGGGTAGGGAAGGGTCCAACAATAATGCGTAGTTTAGCAATCGGTTACCTTTATGCAGGATGGTTCGCCTCCTTGAAGTGAATACCTATGTAACATTATTTAACTTAATATTGTTTATAATGAGTTAACTTAAATAATTATGTAATATATATTTACATAATTGAATATTTTATGTCAAATAAAATATTCTTATGTCTCATATATGTTATATAAAGTAACATATAAAATAATTATTATATTTCTGTTTACAAATTGTTGCTGAGAGAGTATAATAAATCTGTTGCCTCAATACATTATGACATGCGGTCGTGGTGGAATGGCAGACACGCTATCTTGAGGGGGTAGTGGGCGTACGCCCGTGGAGGTTCGAGTCCTCTCGACCGCATTATGTGCAATACCTAGTTAAAGAGCATCCTGACACGTTTTATGTGAAGGGATGCTTTTTTTTGTTAACTTTCTTTATACATCCCGCCACAGAAGCGACCCATGACAACGGATCGCTCGTTAACTGTTATGAAGAAAGATTGTCAGTTTTCCTGCAAAAGCTTTTCAATATCTCCTGCAAGCTTATCTGGAGTGGTTTGCGGCGCATAACGCTTAAATACATTACCTTTTCGTGTAATTAAGAATTTAGTAAAATTCCATTTGATCGCTTTAGAGCCCAATACGCCCGGAGCAGTGTGGGTCAGGTAACGAAATAAAGGGTGAGCTTGATCACCATTGACATCTGTTTTGGCGAACATCGGAAAGGTCACACCATAATTGAGTTGGCAAAACTCGGAGATCTCCTCGTTGGAACCCGGCTCTTGTTTGGCAAACTGGTTGCTGGGAAATCCCAAAATTTCGAGCCCCTGTTCATGATACTGGTCGTATAGCTCTTGTAGTGCTTTATATTGGGGGGTTAACCCACATTTGCTGGCAGTGTTCACGATAAGAAGAACTTTCCCTTCATATGTGGATAAAGGAATTTGCGCTCCTTGCAGGGTCTGCGCATTATATTCATATACGCTCATGCTATTCCTCCTCGTTCAATAGTCTACAATTAAATTGTAAACAACTCAAGGGGAGGTTGCAAGCCAGGAAGAGTATACAGGCATTGAACTATTGTAAAATCATCTTTTGTTCAAAACGGTAAATTGCGCTTCAAATGGGGCTAATTGAGGAGTTCTTTCTCATAAAAACGGGTTTAATCGGTAATTATCTGGTACATATAGCGTATTTTCTTTCCTTTTTACAATTAAGGAGCAACCATGCCTTACCCTACGCCAATATTGACATGCCTTTCATTTTCAAAAAGGGGTGAAATATAGAGATTTCGAGAGATGTGAGAAGCATAGATGTGTTGTAAGCGTTATTATTAATCTTTTATGCTCTAAAGGTCGATTTATAGCCTTGCTGTTGAGCTTTACAGTCTTCCTTGCACGGGTGTATGATTCAAGACGTAATTTCAAATTAACAACAATGAAGCAACAACGAATTGTCTAAAGCGCTGAATTTTGCAGTTGCAAAAGCGGGGGAACCAACGAACATGTACGGCTTTGAAAGCCGCGTGTCTCATGGGGTGAATTTTTCGGTCAAGTGCCGTAAATAGGGCGACTCTCACGTCCGAATCCGACAGCTAACCTCGTAAGCGTACAGGGAGAGGCAACAAACCGCCGTGTGCAGCCATGGTTTATTTTATCATGGAATGTATGAAGCCGGAGGAAGCCTTTTTCCTTCGGCTTCTTTTTGTTGTCTTTTTATACCGGGAGAGGAGCTACTGATGGAAGGTCGGTTAATTATTGTCACTGCACCGAATGAAGCGGGCAGAAGTTTTGTGAAATTGCTCATGTTCAAAAAATTGGCGTTTGCAGTTCTCACAAACAGTACCCAGGAGGAACGACAGCTCAAAAAAATGGGTGTGGAGCACATTGTGCGCATCAATACGATGCAAGCGGGAAAATGGAATTTTCCTAGTAAAGAAATTGGGAGTGTGTATTTGTTCGAAAACAGCTTGAATTTGACTTGCCGTTTCCTGCAAATATGTCGGCCACTAACATCAGAACCGATCTATGTTATTACGCACGGCTGTAATCCACAAGGAATTTATCGGGGATTGGGAGCGGACCATGTGATCTACACATTGAACGGAGAGGTGGGTTTCTTGCTGAACGGATAAGCACTTATAACATAGCTGGTTTAAGATTTTATGATGGAATCAAAAGGACAATCTGAGGAGCGATACGGAGGATAGGAACATGATGGATTTATACATGCTGCTCGTAATGGCTGTGAGTTATGGAGTGATATTGCTGTTTATACGCTGGTGTGATGTGCAGACCTCAAAAGGAGGGCGAAAAGGATGATCGTTGTGCTAGGGCTCACGGTTATTGTGTTCGTGTATTTAATCTACGCACTCCTGAATCCTGAAAAGTTCTAGTCAACGATAGGATCGAGCAGGCGGGAACAGCAGATCAAGAATGAAGCATCAAGGGCATATTCGCAAACGTGTGCACTCAATGGATGGTCTGAATTAGGTCTGTTGTTCCAAATGCAGGAGCATTTTAAGGAGGAATAGAGGATGGAGCTACTGCAAATTGGAATTGTGATTGTCATATTGCTGCTCTTGGTTAAGCCAGTGGGGACCTATATGTATCACGTATTTTCAAATGAACCGAATCGGACGGATCGGATTTTTGGTGGAACGGAAAAGCTGATTTATAAGGCTATAGGCTTGAAGAAACAGGAAAGCATGCGTTGGACCACATATGCTTTGAGTTTCATTGCAACCAATGTGGTGCTTGCAGGGATCAGCTACCTGCTATTGCGCTTGCAGGCGATACTCCCGGGCAATCCGGTTGGAAACAGTAATATGGAAGCATCATTGGCCTTTAATACCGTAATCAGCTTTATGACCAATACGAATCTCCAGCATTATAGCGGTGAAAGCGGGCTTACGTATCTGACACAGATGGCGTTCGTCACGATGATGATGTTTACTTCGGCTGCATCCGGATTATCGGTTGCTGCAGCTTTTATGAGAGGTTTGACGCGACGTGGTGAAGGGCTGGGCAATTTTTTTCAGGATTTTATTAAAGCCATCATACGGATTTTCCTGCCGCTTGCCTTTGTGCTTACGCTGGTGCTGGTAGGGCTAAAGGTTCCGCAAACGCTACAACCTACGGCGGATATTACAACTTTAAGTGGCACACAGCAGCAGATTGCTATGGGGCCCATTGCCTCACTGGAATCCATCAAGCATTTGGGCACGAACGGGGGCGGTTATGCTGGAGCTAATTCTGCGCACCCTTTTGAGAATCCAAGTCCTTGGACGAACGTACTGGAGATTCTAGCCATGTGGGTAATGCCGGCTTCGCTGCCGTATACTTTTGGCTTGTTTGCCCGTAATCGCAAGCAGGGCTGGATTATTTTCAGCTCGATGATGGTATTGTTTCTTATTTTTCTATCCATTACATATGTGTCGGAGAAGACAGGTAATCCGTTAATCCAGACACTGGGGGTGGATGCATCTCAGGGAAGCATGGAAGGGAAAGAGGTTCGTTTCGGCATTGGACAATCGGTATTATTCACTACGGTCACAACGGCGGCAACGACAGGTTCGGTCAATAATATGCATGATACACTGACCCCGCTAGGTGGTATGGCTGCTTTGGGAGAAATGATGCTAAACGTCATCTTTGGCGGCAAGGGCGTCGGGCTGATGAATATGCTGATGTATGCGATTCTGGGAGTGTTTATATGTGGACTGATGGTCGGAAGAACCCCGGAATTTATGGGTAGGAAAATTGAAGGCAAAGAAATGAAGCTGATTGCGATTGCCATTTTGGTACATCCGTTTCTCATTCTCGCTCCAACTGCGCTTGCGTTTATGAGCCATTGGGGATACGATGCAGTCTCTAATCCCGGATACCACGGGTTGACTCAGGTGCTTTATGAATATGCATCATCTGCGGCAAATAACGGTTCGGGATTTGAAGGTCTTGCGGATAACAACGTGTTTTGGAACGTAACAACAGGAGCCGTTATGTTCTTTGGGCGATATGTATCCATGATTGCATTGCTGGCTGTAGCGGCTTCATTGAATGCCAAAGCACCGACCCCGGTGACGACAGGCACACTGCGCACGGACAACAAGCTGTTTGGAGCTATTCTAATCGGAGTTGTCCTGTTGATTGGTGCGTTAACCTTTTTGCCGGTGATCGTATTAGGGCCTGTAGCTGAATTTTTGACCATGTAATGAAGAAGAAAATGAGAATGGATGAACGGGGTGCTTGATCATGAAGGAAGAACGCAAACGCATGCTGGATAGAAGCATCTTGAAGCAGGCGGTCAAGGATAGCTTTATAAAATTAAATCCGATGATCATGATGAAAAATCCTGTCATGCTCGTCGTAGAGATCGGTACATTGGTCGTGCTGCTCATGCTGCTGCTTCCCGGTTATTTTGGAGTCGGTAATGAGATGGGCTTTAACTTGGCTGTTTTTATTATTCTGTTGTTTACATTGCTTTTTGCTAACTTTGCCGAAGCGCTCGCAGAGGGACGGGGGAAGGCACAGGCTGCTTCCTTGAAAAAATCCAAGCAGGATTCACAAGCTAATAAGCTCGTCGGGAATGAGATTCAGGTGGTCAGCTCGACAGCATTGCGTAAAGGTGATGTGGTAATTGTTTCTCAGGGCGAAATGATTCCAAGCGATGGTGAGGTCATTGAAGGTCTAGCCTCGGTGGATGAATCTGCGATTACGGGAGAGTCGGCTCCGGTCATCAAGGAATCGGGCGGTGACTTTTGCTCGGTAACTGGCGGGACGCGGGTGGTCAGTGACCGCATTAAGGTGCGGATTACAACTGAGCCGGGTGAGACGTTTATTGATAAAATGATTTCGCTTGTAGAAGGTGCACAGCGGCAAAAAACGCCAAATGAAATTGCGCTGAATACATTGCTGATCAGCTTGACAATTATTTTTCTCATTGTCGTGGTGACGCTGGCCCCGATAGCCCGTCATTTTAAGATTGATTTGCCTGTTCCCGTGCTGATTTCGTTGCTGGTCTGTCTGATACCGACCACGATTGGCGGGCTTTTGTCGGCCATTGGGATAGCTGGTATGGACCGGGTTACCCAGTTTAACGTGCTGGCTATGTCAGGCAAGGCGGTAGAAGCATCCGGGGACATCAATACGATGATTCTCGATAAAACGGGTACGATCACCTTTGGAAACCGGATGGCAAGTGAATTCGTGGTGGTGGATGGTATAGAAAAGGCAGAGCTAGCGAAATGGGCGGCGATGAGTTCACTCAAGGATGAGACGCCAGAGGGACGCTCAGTACTGGAATTGATGCGCAAGCAGGAATATACACTGGACGAATCCTTGGCAGCAGGTGGAGCCTTTATCGAGTTCAAGGCAGAAACCCGGATGAGTGGTCTGGATCTCGCCGATGGACGAAGAGTACGTAAAGGCGCCGTGGACTCTGTTCGGCAGTGGATTGTATCACAAAAAGGCAGTGTTCCGGCCGATCTGGAGGAAAAAGCGAATCAGGTAGCTGCAGAAGGAGGTACACCGCTGGCAGTGGCGCTGGATGATCGGATATACGGCATTATTTATTTGAAGGATACGGTGAAGCCAGGTATGAAGGAGCGCTTTGATCAGCTCCGGGAAATGGGTATCCGTACGATTATGTGTACCGGTGATAATCCACTGACCGCTGCGACCATTGCACGTGAAGCAGGTGTGGACGACTTTGTTGCAGAAAGCAAGCCGGAGGACAAAATCGCGGTTATCCGCCGTGAGCAGGAGCAGGGCAAGCTGGTGGCCATGACCGGAGACGGCACCAATGATGCGCCTGCGCTGGCTCAGGCAGATGTCGGTCTTGCCATGAATAGCGGTACGGTCGCGGCCAAGGAAGCTGCGAATATGGTGGACCTGGATTCCGATCCGTCCAAAATTATTGAGGTGGTCGCCATCGGGAAGCAACTGCTTATGACGCGCGGGGCATTGACAACGTTCAGTATTGCGAACGATGTTGCCAAATATTTTGCCATCATTCCGGCGATGTTCATGCTGGCCATTCCGCAAATGGGTGCATTGAATGTCATGGGGCTGGGTTCCCCGTTATCGGCTATTTTATCGGCGCTTATTTTTAATGCAGTCATTATTCCACTTCTGATTCCGCTCGCAATGAAGGGTGTAAAGTATAAGCCGATGAGCTCGGATCGTCTGTTGGGACGGAATTTACTGATTTATGGGCTGGGCGGTATGGTGGTACCGTTTGTCGGCATCAAGGCCATTGATTTGCTAGTGCATTTGTGGATTTAGCGCAGAAAGGGTGAGCGACATGAGTGGTTTTTATCGGATGTTGTCTGGACGCAGATTTGCCGCACATGAAAAAGCAGGATTTGGGGGACAAGGTCATAACATACGTACAGGAACGAAGGCGGTAGCGGAAAATCAACCGGGAAGACAAGAGATGCGAGGAAGTACAGTTATTGGAGTGGCTTTACGAACCTCTGTGCTAATGATCCTGTTGTGCGGATTGGCATATCCGCTAGTCAGCACAGGGGTAGCGCAGATCCTGTTTCCGCAGCAAGCAAATGGCAGTATGCTTCGTGATGCGGAGGGGCGGGTGATCGGTTCTGAGCTGATTGGACAGTCCTTTACCAATCCCGCTTTTTTCCAAGGCCGGGTATCAAGTATTGATTACAATGGGGCAGGCTCAGGCTCAAGTAACTATGCGCCGTCCAATCCGGCATTGGTGCAGCGGATCAAGGATTCTATTGCGGATTGGCAAAAGCATAACCCGGATGTACCCATCAACCAGGTCCCATTGGACCTGATCACGAACTCTGGCTCCGGGCTGGACCCGCACATCTCGCCACAGGCGGCACAGGCTCAAATTCCGCGTATTAGCAGCTTGACGGGGATTGAGCAGGACCGGCTGAAGGCACTGGTGCAGGAGCAGACAGAAGGCCGCAGCGCCGGGGTGTTCGGCGAGCCGCGTGTGAACGTGCTCAAGCTGAATCTCGCGCTTGAAGCGCTAATGAAGGTTAAGCCAGTTAAGCCATAGATGGATGAAAAAGGTATCCCCTAGCGATAAGTTTGGAGGGATACCTTTTTTCTACAGATTGGGATATTCTGGGGTGGGTCGCTGCAAAGGAAGTATCATTATTTGATGGACATTTGGCTTCATCCCAAGAACCATTACACGTGTTGTGCTCACTAGCATTCTACAATTGGGGAGTATTCCATTTGTGATGGGTACAGGGAGCATGAATAAAGAGGTATTCCATGGCTATTTTACCTCCTGGAATACCTCTTATTTTACTGGTTACTTTCAAACAGCCTGTCAGCCTGAAATTGTTTGGATGATGAGTACCACATTTAAGATAATGATGATCCCGGTCACGATCCAGGTTAGTGCCTTTTGCCACATTTTATTCGCAAATTCACCCATAATCTTTTTGTCACTGGTAAAGAGCAATAATGGAATGATGGCAAAAGGGAGCTGGATGGATAAAATAACCTGACTCAGCACAAGCAGCTCTTCGGCACCTTTTTCACCCGCAATTGCTGTGACGATAACCGCTGGAACAATCGCGATAAGGCGGGTTACCAAACGACGTAACCAAGGTGAGAGTCGAAGGTTCAGGAAGCCCTCCATCACAATTTGTCCGGCTAAAGTGCCTGTTACGGTCGAGTTTTGACCTGAGGCGAGTAACGCCACCCCAAACAGTATGCTCGCAAGTGTGGTTCCGAGTAAGGGCGAAAGCAGATAATAGGCATCACTAATCTCTGCTACATCTGTTTTTCCTGCTGTATGGAATACGGCAGCTGCTACGATCAAGATGGCTGCATTAATGAATAGAGCGAACATCAGCGCTATACTGGAATCCCAGGTCGCAAATGTAATAGCTTCCCGTTTACCTGCCGATGTCTGCTCATATTTGCGAGTTTGTACAATAGAAGAATGCAGATACAGGTTATGCGGCATTACGGTAGCGCCCATAATACCGATCGCAATGTACAGCATGCTTGGATTCGTCAAAATTTGCGAGTCCGGTACAAAGCCCCCCAATACGCCGCTCCATTCCGGCTGTGCCAAAATGAGGTTAATGCCAAAACAGCCGGCAATCGTAGCCATTAATACAATGACGAGGGTTTCCAATGCCCGAAAGCCTTTGTTTTGCAGCAGCAAAATGAGCATAACATCAAATGCGGTAATGATGACCCCGTATAGTAACGGTAGACCGAACAGCAGCTTCAGCGCAATGGCTGAACCGATGACCTCAGCCAAATCCATGGCTGCAATGGCAATTTCGCATAAAAACCATAAGCCAATCGCTACAGGGCGACTGTAGGCGTCACGGCACATTTGAGCCAAATCTTTACCTGTGGCAATGCCGAGCTTGCCGGCTAGGGCTTGCAGCAGGATAGCCATCAGATTGGAGATCAGAATGACACTAAGCAGTGTGTAGCCGAATTTCGATCCACCAGCGATGTCTGTGGCCCAGTTGCCGGGGTCCATATAGCCGACAGCGACCATATAGCCGGGTCCGGCAAAGGCGAGAAATTTTCGAAACCAGGTGCCTTCCTTCGGGACGCTTAAAGAACGATTCACTTCCGACAGTGAAGCGATTTCCGCGAAGTTGCCCTTTGAATTTTTCATACGCTTCACCTTCTTTATCCATGTTGAATTATATTATTAGTGACAGAGCGATTGTGTTATCCCTATTGTACACCCACAATAGTTTTTGTCTAGTGCAACTTTTATGTGGACAAGCAAATTTGTCGTATTTTTGAAGGAGTTGACCATTTTAATAAAGGTAAACAATGAAAAAACAAGCTATATTGCTCTCAAGGGGGAGTTTTAAAATGATTCATTTTGCTTGGCTTGTTTAAAGTACATACGAGAGGGAAATCATGTATTAACATGACGAGAATTCCTGTGGAATGCAAAAAAGTGAGAAGGAGAGATGAAATCATGGAGGCGTTATACACAGCATCAGCAACAGTACATGGTGGGAGAGACGGTTCAGTTGCTTCTTCCGACGGGGTCTTGAAGCATAAGCTGAGCACGCCGAAGGAGCTGGGTGGCGCAGGTGGAGACGCTACGAATCCGGAGCAGCTGTTTGCGGCAGGCTACGGCGCATGCTATGAGAGCGCGTTGGCGAATGTGGCCCGGAAGGCCAAGGTAAAGGTGGACAATGTAGAGGTCACCAGCCACGTATCGATCGGCAAGGACCCCAGCGACGGCGGCTTCCAGCTAGCGGTGCGTCTGGATGTGAAAATGCCAGGAATCGAGCGTTCCCAGGCCGAAGATTTGGCGCGCCAAGCACATGATTTTTGTCCGTACTCCAAAGCAACTCGCGGTAACATTGATGTTGAACTCAACGTCATTTAACCGCACTTTTAAAATTTCTACATGCAGCCGCCGATTGATCGGCGGCTTTTGCACCTAGATCTTGAGCTGCTGAGATTTGCGACCATTTGACATCATCGCCAAAATTCATTAAGATGTCATAGGTGATTCTGGTCATCAGGTACGAAACAAATTTGAAAAATACGGGTGATATGATGTCTTACAGACCGAATATTGTTAATTTCACGCTGGCTGGCAGCAACGAAAAGGAAGGGCTTTATGAGTTTAAAATGAGTTTGGCCGATGGAACGGAGTGCCGCGTTTTTTCTCAACGTAATCCGGAGTGGACTTTGACGAATATTAGTCGACTGCTAACGACACCTTGCCCGGTATGCCATAAGGATTTTATCTGCAAGTGTATGGATCAGTTCCATGATGAGTTTTTAGAGCAAATTAATGCAAAACAGCTGTTTGAGAAAGCATTGAGCTAGTTTTTTAAACAGGTAAGGATTATACATTCCTAAACAAGCGTCGGATACTTTCGGCGTTTTTTTGTTTATAATCGTATCGTTGTGTTTCCATGCCGTTGATTTCTCTGTGGAGGTGAAATACGTTGATGAACCAGTCTGATCATGTGCATACTCGACATTCCATTGTATTGGTGGATGGGGTATGCCACTTTTGTCAGGGAGCAACCCGCTTCATTATCAAACGTGATCCTAAGGGAATATTTCATTTTGGTTCCCTGCAATCCGAGGTGGGACAGGAACTTTTACATGCAGGTGGACTGTCTACAGATCAGCTGGATACGTTCGTACTGATTGAAGACGGTACGTATTATACAAGGTCTACCGCAGCTTTGCGGATTGCCAAGCGCCTTCGTTTTCCGTATCCGGTGGCCTATGTGCTCATCTTGGTTCCCCGCTTTGTGCGCGATGCTGTCTATAACTGGGTAGCGCGTAACCGATATCGTTGGTTTGGCAAGGATGAAGAGGATCAATGCCAGATCCCCCCACCAGAAATTAGGAAACGATTTTTTTAGTTGTCTTTTTTATGTTTATTTTTGCGACGGTAATTATGAATCAGTAGTATCACGGCTACCACGATCAGTATGAGCCCCGTAACCGATACATACACGATATGTCGTACATTGGGTACGTTGACCGACAATTTTAGCTCGTTAGGCTCTAATGGAGCAATGTTCCAATAGAGTGTTTTTCCGTCATCCGACACCCGGTCCGCATTGCTGGAAGCAGGCTGGATAGGTAGGGAGAGACTGAAGTTAAGGTCCAATTGTCGCTCTAGTAATTTGCGTGCAAACACATTCATTTGTTCTAATTTATCACTCAGGCCACGGGCTTCTTCAGGAAGCATCCGAGGCAGATCAAGCTTAAGCGTAAGATCCATATTTGTTGTGAAAAAATGCTGGCTCACAGCGCGTTTTATTTCTAATCCCTCAGGCAGATGTAAACCCTGATCGGGATTTTTTTGGTTTGTGCTCCAATCCCCTTGATAATGCCCCTTTATTTGATATCCCTTCCGCCCCTGTTCCGATAGCGGCTTTACATTTACATTGTTGCTTTGTATACGTTGAACTAATCGGTCGAGCAGGCCGGGATTGTCCAACATCACCAGTGTCTGGTTGTTTATACTGAATGTTGCATCCATATCTACACTTTGATCGAGATGAACATCTACATGGATGTCACCCCGAGCACAGGAGGTTAAGGCAAGCAGGCAACACACCAGCATAAAAATGAGCAGTATTTTTCGTAACTGGATATGCCGACGTTTGTTCCAATAAGGACCATATCCTGCTGGGTTCATGACCTGCACCTTCTTTTTGTATGATTTCTTTGATTTAACCGACTGGCATCTCCTATATATTACACATTCGAAGAGCCAAAATCGAACGATATAAAAGAAAAGATAAGATTTATATCTTAAAAATGTTTCCTTAGGTAAAAATTTTGGTATATACTCTAAAATATAGACTCGATAAAAAATAATTGTCTCAAGGAAATAGTTTGTCCCAAAAATAAATATTAAAAGGAGGATTTTAAAACATGAACAAGCAGTTTAAGAAGGCTTTGCCGCAGTGGGTGGCGACGGTTGGCGTGTTGTCTCTAGCTCTGGTTCTAGCGACTGCATGTACCGATCCCAAGAAGACAGAGCAGGGAGCAGCGAGAGGGAAGGGACAAAAAATAAAGGCTACGGCTACCATCGGCATGATCTCTGACATTGTCGGGAAGGTCGGTGGTGCTCATGTGGAGGTCACGGGAATTATGAAGTCAGGCGTTGACCCGCATTTGTACAAGGCGTCCCAAGGAGATATGCGTAAGCTGGACGAAGCCGACGTCATTTTTTATAACGGGTTGCATCTGGAAGGAAAAATGCAGGACATTCTGGAGAAAATCAGCAAGCAAAAACCTGTTATACCCGTGGCTAAAAACATTGCCCAGAATCAATTGCGTGCAGCTAGCCCGGAAATGGGGTCTGAGTATGATCCACATATCTGGTTTGATGTACAAAACTGGATGTCTGCGGTAGAAACTGTCAGAGATGAATTGTCGGAACTGGATGCTGCTCATGCAAAGGATTATAAGGCCAATGCCGAGGCTTATCTCGCTGAGCTACGAGAGCTAGACGATTACACGAGAGAACAGATTGCCAGTATACCGCAGGCTCAGCGTGTTCTTGTCACGGCACATGATGCCTTTGGGTATTTCGGAGACGCTTACCAGATTGAAGTAAGAGGACTTCAAGGCATGAGTACAGAGTCAGAGGCGGGCTCACAAGATGTGACCAAGCTGAGAGATTATCTGGTGGAACATAAAATTAAAGCCATATTTCTAGAATCAAGTGTTCCGAGAAAGGCCATAGACGCGGTTATTCAGGGCGCAGCTCAGCAAGGTCATACCCTAAAGGTTGGCGGCGAGCTGTATTCGGATGCGATGGGTGCAGAGGGTACGGAAGATGGAACATATATTGGAATGGTCAAGCATAACGTGAATACGATCGTCAGAGCTCTTAAATAAGGAGGCGTAGACAGATGGTACATTCACCACTTGTTGTTCGTGATTTATCGGTAGCCTATCAAAAAAAGCCCGTATTGTTCGAAGTCTCCTTTGAGGTGCCAGAAGGCAAGCTGATTGGTATTATCGGCCCCAACGGGGCTGGTAAATCTACATTGATCAAGGCCGTGCTTGAACTGATTCCAAGACTAAAGGGCGAGGTGCTGGTCTACGGCAAACCTTATAAGCAACAGTTGCTCAAGGTTGGATATGTACCACAGCGTGAATCGGTAGATTGGGATTTCCCGACAAACGCTCTGGATGTGGTTATGATGGGACGGTACGGAAGACTGGGCTGGTTTAAGCGTCCGGGAGCAGCAGACCGCCAGGCTGCGATGGAGAGTTTGGATAAGGTTGGAATGAGCCCATTTGCAGACAGGCAGATTAGTCAATTGTCTGGCGGCCAGCAACAACGTGTTTTTTTGGCGAGAGCACTTGCGCAGGATGCTCAGCTTTATTTTATGGATGAACCGTTTGTCGGTGTGGACGCTGCCACAGAAAAAGCTATTATTTCATTGCTTAATGATCTGAAACAGCAGGGGAAAACCGTGCTTGTCGTTCATCATGATTTATCTACGGTCACGGATTATTTTGACCAAGTTATGCTGTTGAATGGGCATTTGATGGCGTTTGGAGAGACAGCAGACGTTTTTACCGAGGGGAATCTGCAACGTACGTATGGCGGGCGTCTGAGTATACTCAAAACAGGTTCGGAATCCGGCACGATACTCGGAGTGAGGTGAGCAATATGACGAGCTTGGCGACGCTTTTGACAGACCCAAACATGCAGTGGATTTTGCTAGGCTGCATTTTACTTGGTTTAAGCAGCGGGGTGATTGGCAGTTTTATGTATTTGCGTAAGCAATCGCTTATGGGAGATGCTTTGGCCCATGCAGCTTTGCCGGGGGTATGTGTGGCTTTTATGATCACAGGTACCAAATCCGTGTTTGGATTTATGATTGGAGCAGCCATTGCAGGGATGGCAGCTACCTTTGCTATCAGTGCGTTAACCCGGTATTCGCGAATTAAAAGCGATTCGGCGATTGCGGCGGTGTTGTCCGTATTTTTTGGCTTCGGCATAATGTTGTTGACCGAAATTCAGCATCGTGGCGCAGGCAACCAAAGTGGGTTGGATAAATTTTTATTTGGCCAGGCTGCGGCAATGGTATTGTCTGATATCTATACGATGGCGGTAATTTCGGTGGTGCTCATCGGAATATGTTTATTATTTTTCAAGGAATTTAAGCTGCTTAGCTTTGATCCCGGCTTTGTCCGTGGACTTGGTTTTCCGGCAGGTTTACTGGATAAGTTGTTGATGCTGTTGATCGTTATTGCGGTAGTTGCTGGCATTCAGGCCGTGGGCGTCATTATGATGGCTGCCCTGCTAATTACCCCGGCCGTGTCGGCCAGATACTGGACAGAGAAGCTGGGTGTTATGGTGTGCCTATCAGGCTTGTTTGGTGCCATAGCGGGTCTGGGTGGGACCGTTATTAGCTCTCTGGGACAAAATCTGCCAACAGGGCCGTTGTGCGTGTTGTGTGCGACTGTGGTGTTTGGTGTAAGTCTGATCTTTGCGCCGCAGCGCGGGATGATTTCCAAAGCTATCGTTCGGATACACGCCAGAAAAGGTCTAAAGCAGGGAGTCGGAACACGGCCAAGGGAGGAGCGTGCCCTATGAGTTCATTTTATGTAATTCTGACGGGAATGTTAGTGGCAGGGGGATGCAGTATTGTTGGCTGCTTTCTCGTGCTTCGGAAAATGGCTATGATCGGTGATGCGATCAGTCATGCGGTACTACCTGGTATTGTCATTGCTTTTCTCATTAGCGGATCAAGGGATTCGGTGTGGATGATGTTTGGTGCGGCTGTGCTGGGGCTGCTAACGGTGTATCTGATCCAGCTATTCCAACAAAGTGGCCTGCAAAGTGATGCTGCGATTGGCGTGGTATTTACAACACTGTTTGCTATCGGTGTATTACTGATCAGTGTGTTTGCTTCCAATGCCCATCTGGATATGGACCACGTTTTGTATGGGGAAATCGCTTATGTCCCGTGGAATACGCTAGAGATTGCCGGCTTTGACGTAGGTCCGAGGGCTGTGTGGATTACAGGCGCGATGTTTTTGATCAATCTGCTTGTGGTAGGAGGATTTTTCAAGCAATTTAAAGTCAGCTCCTTTGATCCCGCCTTGGCAGCTTCCTTGGGCATTCCGGTTGTATTTTTTCATTATCTGCTGATGAGTCTCGTATCGCTAACAACGGTAGCGTCATTTGAGAGCGTGGGTGCAATTCTAGTGGTTGGCATGCTCGTTGTACCGCCTCTTACCGCTTATTTGCTGACAGAGAAGCTGTCTCTTATGATTGCATACAGTGTGGGAGTTGGCGCCATTAGCTCGATCATAGGCTTTTATGCGGCAAGTGTACTAGATGCTTCTATTGCGGCATGTATGCTGTGTGTATCGGGTGTGTTGCTGCTTTTGGCTTTTCTCTTTTCCCCATCTCATGGTGTAGTATGGTGAAAGTTATTTCAACAATGGGGAATCGTTGGTGGAGATAGCAAGTGAATGTCGTAGGAAGTGATCCTATATGAATTACTCAAAATAGCGTGCAAACGGGCATTAAGTGCCTGAATGCACGCTTTTTTACGCTTATGCTAAGCTGTGCGGTTTTTTTTGAGGCAAGCTTGCTGGATCATCTTGAATTAACCGGGACACGGGAGTACATTCTTTACAACTACACAGGAGGGGCGGAACAAGCTGTTATGCTTCGGGGAGGGACGAGATTGGAGAGCTTCAAACGTAAATCACCAGAGGAAATACTGGATTCGATTAACAAACTGCATCGGGGCAGACTCAAAATATACATTGGTGCGGTCAGTGGCTCGGGCAAAACGTATCATATGCTGCAAGAGGGACAAACGTTGCAACATGAGGGAATTGATGTTGTGATTTGTGCGGTATCGACCCTGCAGCGGCGTGAGACCGTGGAGCAGGTCGGCTCGCTGGAGCGAGTGCCCAGTATTCATTGGATGAAGGATGGCGAAGAACAAAAGGATCTGAATGTGGAAGCTTTAGTGGCACGAAATCCTGAGGTAGTGCTGGTGGACCATTTGGCACATCACAATCGAAAAGACGCCCCATTTCCAACAAGGCTGGAGGATATTCGGTATTTGCTGGAGCTGGGCATTAGCGTCATTACAACGGTCAATGTTTATGAACTCGAAGGAATCACAGAGTGGGTATATCAGCTGACAGGTTTTGAAGCGGAATATACAGTCCCTGTGGATACATTGGAGCTGGCGGATGAAATTCGTCTAATTGATGCCACTCCAGAAATGATTTTGGAGCGGCTGGCGAAAGGTTACATGCATACGCCCAATCCTGAGATGTTTCACCGGGGAAATCTGGGTAAATTGCGTGAGCTCGCTCTGCGACTGGTGGCAGAGGATGTGAATGATTCGCTGGAACGGCACCGGGAGGAGTTAGGCTTGCACGGGGCGTCAGGAGCAGCGGAGCGTATTTTGGTGCCTGTCCAATATCATTGGAATGGGTCCATTTATGTGCGCAGAGGGGAACAGGTGGCTAAGCGTTTGGGTGGAGATATGCTGGTGGTCTCCTTTGTCAGCTCGAAGCGCAAGCTGTCCAAGGAATCAGCAGCCTTCAGGCGTTCCATTGAACAGCTGGCTGACAAGATCGGATCGACCTTTGAAGAAATCCCTCTCCTTTCCCGCAGAAGGCTGCCACGTCAACTTATCCATTATGCGGTGACTCACAATGTTACCCGAATTGTTATGGGGCACTCTCGGCAGACTCCGTGGCAGGAGTTGGTTAAAGGATCATTGGTGAACGGAATTTTAAAACGAATGAAAAATATGGATCTGCTGCTGATTGCGGACCGAGCCGAACAGGAAGGGGAACGGATTTTGCCAACGATGAGACAGGAGGAAGGAGATACTGACCCGTATCATCGTTTGAGCGTTGAGGAAGTACAGGCTGAGGAAGCCAAAATCCTACGGGGCAAGCTCAAGGTATACATTGGTGCTGCTCCGGGGGTCGGCAAAACATACACCATGCTGAGAGAGGGGAATGATCTGCTGGAAACCGGGATTGATGTGGTCATCGGATTGCTGGAAACGCACGGAAGAGCAGAAACGCTGGCCCAGGTAGGCTCTTTGGAGATGATTCCCCGTCAGTCTATTGAGCGTCATGGTGCATATTTGGAAGAGATGGACACTGAAGCTATCCTTAGGCGTAATCCTGAGGTAGTGCTAATAGACGAGCTGGCACATACCAACGTTCCGGGAAGTCTGAAATCTAAGCGTTATCAGGATGTACTGGTCATTTTGGAACATGGTATTTCTGTTATATCCACAATGAATGTGCAGCATCTGGAGAGCTTGAATGACGCAGTAGAACAAATTACTGGTATTCGGGTGAGAGAGACTGTCCCTGACCATATGCTGCGTTTGGCCGATGAAGTACAGCTTGTTGATGTGGCTCCCAAATCGTTGCAGCAGCGTATGCGTGAGGGGAAGATTTACGATCCTGCGAAGGTGGAGCAGGCACTTAGTCACTTTTTTAAGCTGGGTAATCTGATTGCGCTGCGTGAACTCGCTTTGCGGGAATTGGCAGATGATGTAGATGAGCGGCTGGAGTCCTGGGATCGACACGAATCACTTCGGGGACCGTGGCGCAGGGAGGAAGTGATTTTTGTAGGCGTGACGCTAACCGACAATGCTGAAAGGCTGATTCGCCGCGGCTTTCGCATTGCTTTTCGTCTGAAGGCTATGTGGATTGTAACTTATGTTCATGTTGGTGAACGTGTACCGGAGAAGCTGAACCCTCGTCTGGAACAACTAAAGCTGCTGACCCACCGACTGGGGGGAACCTTTGAAATTCGGCTTGCTTCCAGTCGACGCGAGATTGCCGACATTTTAATTGCTCCAGTGGAAGGATATTTGGGTACGCAGCTTATCGTGGGACAGTCTTCCCGAAGTAGCTGTTGGGGGAAGACTGCGGTTGTGCCGAGGATTCTCCGTCAAGCACGTCATATGGATGTTCTCATCGTGGCGGATTATGATCCGGACATCAAGTTGGAAACAGATTATTAATAAAGCCTAATTGATTCATAAATAGTTATATGCTGGTTACCGGTTATTCACTGCTTCCATAGTATATTCTATCTCAAAGAAATGGAGGCGAGATTGAATGTTTAAACATCGTAAACATTTTTGTCATTTTCCAAAGCCAAGAAAACGTGTGACTAAGAAAATCATTAAGGTGACTGTCATCAAGTTTAAGCCAAGATTTAAACATGAAGACTTTGAAAAGAGATGTCACTGCCGCAAACGTCGTCACCATCACCATCATCACTGCCACCATCGTCATCATGAATGTCATCGTCGTCACCACAAATTCTACTAAGTTGAAGATCGTAGGAGGCGGGGCTAGACTGCCCGCCTTCTCCTAGTACCAGGATTTCAGGAAAGTATTGTACAAAAAATACTTGCTCTAAAATAGGTGCTATGCTATCCTACCAGTAAATAGAATTTCTGTGACGGAAGCACCGTTCACCAACCGTATGTACTTACGGATGGATGAGCGGTGCTTTTTTGCGTTGTTGTGTTGGGAAAGGGGATGAGCGTTATGGTTCCGGTAAAAGTGGTATTGGCCGTAGAAGATCGGGATTATATTGAACCACTACTGAATTATGTACATGGAAGTGAATACGCCCGAAGGCTGAGAATAACGGCATTTTCGCAGCCAGAGGCATTTCACCAATACATGATAGAAACCAGCGGAATGAAAAGGCCTGATGTGGTAGTAGGTGAAGCAGCTTTTCTGAATTTATGGACAACCCGGGAAAATGCAGATATTCCTTGTTTGGTTTTACATGAGGGGGAACAAGTGAGCGAATATGGACAGCTTTTATTAAAATATCAGCCTTTATCTGAGCTGGTCAGTTCTATTTTGGAAACGGCGAAACAGAGAGCGAATAGTCGGAAAAGCGTAAACAGTCAGGAAGGTGGAATGATTATTGGCATGGTAGCAGCTTCTGGTGGATTGGGTAAAACAACGACCGCGCTCAATATGTCAAAGCAACTGGGCAATGAGGGATATTCCGTATTCTATTTGAATCTGGAGACGATGGATTCAAGCGCGTTGTTCACTGGTTCAGACGGTTCAAGCGGAGCACAAGAAGAAGGGCTGTCTAGGCTGTTATATGACCTTAAGTCGGAGGGGAAGGAGGGCGCTTCATTATCTATGGCTTCCTATTGTGTGCATCGTCCTGAAATTCAGGCAGATACTTTTCAACCTGTCTATAATCGCAAGGAACTGATGGACATGACTTGTGATGAAGCAAAAGAGCTCATTCGGACGGTTGCTGAAAGCGGGCAGTATGATGTGGTAATCGTAGATGGTGATTCTGAACATGGTGAGCGGGCTCAAGCTGTGCTTGAAGCAAGTCATAAGCTGATCTGGCTGCTGGCTGATGATTTAATGAGTATGCATAAGTGCGGATTATGGCTGGATGTTTTAGCAACCACGCAGCCTGAAGGGCTTAAAGCCATAATATGCAAAACCAGCTTTGTGGTGAATCGCTACATGGGAACTATAATCAACTCGTTACCTCGTGACTTTATAGAGCTAAACGGAGCGTTACCCTATATCCCTTCATGGAAGCAATTGCAGCATCGTGAGCTGCTGCTTAGTTCACCGATTTATCAGCGGGAAATTCGTCATTTGTGCCGCGAACTGCTGGATATGGAAAGCGCAGCACAACCGACGATTGCTTGGTCTTAAGGGGATGATGAATATGAATGAGGAACAATTTAAGGCATTGCGCGCGGATATCCGTAACGGGCTGGACGTAACCTCCTCAGTCAAGGATACAGATCTGGTACGTCATATCGAAAAGCGAATTCTAAACGATGCAGAACTGATGAGCTTAACTTCCCGAGAGAAGCACGCGCTTGTCCGCAAAATGTTCAATTCCTTCCGCGGGCTGGATGTGCTCCAGCCATTGATTGACGACCCGACCGTTACGGAAATTATGATCAACAGTCATCGGGAAATTTTTGTGGAGCGGGCAGGTGAGGTGACTCAGGTGCCCGAGCAATTCGAATCCCACGAGCGACTCGAGGATTTGATCCAGTCGATTGTAGCTGGGGTGAACCGAATTGTGAATGAGGCTTCCCCCATTGTGGATGCCCGGCTAAAGGACGGATCACGCGTAAATATTGTACTGCCGCCCGTTGCTCTCAAGGGTCCGACGATGACCATACGGAAGTTTCCCGAGCGTCCCATGACGATGGATGACTTGATACGGATGGGTGCGCTGGATGCAGAAGCAGCCGCTATGCTCAAGGACTTGGTACGTAGCAAGTATAACATTTTTATAAGCGGCGGAACGGGCTCTGGTAAAACAACCTTTCTGAATGCATTATCCCAGTTCATCCCTTCATCTGAGCGAATTATTACAATTGAAGATTCGGCAGAGCTACAAATTGTGACGGTCCCAAACCTGGTATCCATGGAAACACGGAATGCAAACACCGAAGGGAAGGGAGAAATCACGATTCGTGATCTGATTCGTTCCTCCTTGCGTATGCGGCCCAACCGCATTGTGGTGGGTGAGGTCAGAGGGAGTGAAGCGTTGGATATGCTGCAAGCAATGAACACAGGACACGATGGAAGCTTATCAACTGGGCATGCGAATAATATCCGCGATATGGTCAGCCGACTGGAAACGATGGTGCTTGGCGGGGCAGAACTTCCGCTTGGAGTAGTACGGCAGCAGATCAGCTCGGCCATTGATATATTTGTTCATCTATCACGCCTACGCGACAAGTCCAGAAGAGTACTGGAAATTAGCGAAGTGATTGGCTTTGAAAATGGCGAAGTGACGCTGAATCCTCTTTATCGCTTCCGGGAGAGCGGAGAAAGTAAAGGACAAATCGTAGGGGGACTGGAACGTTGTGGCGGAGGGCTGCAGCATACTTTGAAGTTGCAAATGGCCGGGATCAAGCCGGAAAGCTGGCACAGTGAAGGAGTATCGGTATGAGAACAAGAAAGGCAACTGCCAAGCAAGTGTCACATGAGGTCCCTTCTCTGCCGGATTATACAGTATATACCTTATCAAATGTACAAAAAAGTTCATGCATTCTCTTTAGTGGAATGCTATTCGCGGTGATCGGATATCTATTTTATCACCAATGGATATTATCGTTGCTGTGCGCTGCAGGCGCCGTGGTGACCCCTCGTTATTTTGGGAGGTTTTTGCTGCAACGACGTAGGTCTGCTTTAAGCATTCAATTCAAGCAGGCTCTATACTCGCTTTCATCTTCTCTTTCAGCGGGCAAGTCAGTGGAGAATGGGTTTCGTGAGGCTGTAGAGGATTTAAGGCTGCTTAGTCCAGATGGAGACCACGATTTGATCTTTGAGTTTAGCATTATTACAGCCTGCCTCGAAATCGGACAGCCTGTAGAGGCTGCCTTGCAGGATTTGGCTCGTCGGGCTCAGATGGAGGATATTACGAATTTTGCAGACGTATTTACGGCTTGTAAACGAACTGGAGGGGATCTGGTAGAAGTCGTACGACGGGCTTCAAGTGTCATTGGTGAGAAGCTGGACATTCAGCAGGAGATCGGTGTAATGATTGCACAGAAACGGTTTGAATCTAGGGTTATGTTTGCAGCTCCCTTTTTGTTTGTTTTGTTTATGACAGTGACAGCAGGAGACTACATGATGCCCTTATACAGCGGTACAGGTATGATTTTATCAACCTTTTGTCTACTGGTGCTTGGTGGTTGTCTCGTGTGGATCAACCACATTATGAAGATTGAAGTGTAAGGAGTGATGGATGTGTTGATGTTGATTTGTCTGGTCATGCTGGTTCTGCAAGTGGGAGGTTGGGTGGTGCTGAACCAAATGTACGCTGTTAAGTATGCACATTTTCGCCATATGAGGCTGGAAGGACTGCGGCTGCAAAAACTTTCGGTACCATTTGTTCACATGCTTCATGTTTTACGTGCCACTCAAAGGCTGCCTTTGCTGATGTTCAAGCTTCAGCGCTCGATCCAGAAACTGTATGGTATGCGCAACAGTGGAGAGAAGACGATGCTTTTTCTGGCCGAAATGTTGGGTTACGGATATATGGTGGCTGCTGGTGGAGTTTTAATATCGCTTATGATGGGCGGGGAAGCAACTGGACTGGTGCTTGGTTTGGGGCTCGGTGTTCTGGTGCCAGTTGCGTTGGTCAAGGATCTGTATGGGAAAGTACAGAAGCGGGATCAGCAGATTTTAATGGAATTGCCTGAACTGTTGAGTAAAATGATGCTTTTAGTTGGTGCGGGGGAGACGGTACAGCGGGCTTTGCTTCATTGTGTGGAACGAAAAGGGGAGGATACGGTACATCCATTGTATCGGGAATTGCGGCAGACAGTGGGGGAATGGGAAAGCGGATATTCCTTTCAACAGGCATTTGAACATCTGAGCAAACGGTGTGGTATTCAGGAAGTAACGATATTTACAACAACGGTTTTATTGAATATGAGACGCGGTGGGAGCGATTTTGTAATGGCTTTACGTGAGTTATCTCAGACATTATGGAGCAAGCGGACTTCAATTAACCGCACAAGAGGGGAACAGGCTTCTTCAAAATTAGTCTTCCCGATGGCGCTAATCTTGCTTACGGTTATTGTGTTGGTGGGTGCTCCGGCTTTAATGATGATGAACATGTAGGAGGATAAAATGATAACGACATTAGTAGCAGGTAGTTTTCGTAAATTGTACAAGGATGAAGATGGTTTGGGGACGTTGGAAATGATCTTGATTATTGCAATTCTGATTGCAGTAGCAATTATTTTTAAGGATCAGATCAAGAAAATTGTAGAAGGGCTGTTGAAAAAGGCAGATAAAAAAAGTAACGATTTTATGGATTCATAATGCTGCGCAAATTGGCACAAAAAGAGGATGGGAGCTTCTCCTTGGAAGCTTCCCTCGTCTTTCCCATTCTGTTGCTGGTCATTTTTGTAATGTTATTTTTTTGCCTGTATATATATCAAAAATCTATATTGGTGCAGGTTGCTTCTACTGCTTCAGAAAGAGCTGCTTACAGCTGGGATAACAGCTTTAAGGACCCACGTACAGGAGCTTTTGCGCAAGGACAACGGGATTCTCTCTATTGGCGTTTGAAGGATGACATCATGTTAGGCGCTCTGTTTGGCTGGGCCGGAGCCGATAATCAGGAACGTGTACAGGTGCCGGGCGACACTGGAGGAGGGGGGATACCTACTCAGAAGCTGTCCAATGCAGCAAACAAAATGCCTATAGGCATGCAGGGGCAAATGACATATGAGAACAGTATAATACGCCGTAGGGTTACCACAGAGCTCAATAAGATGGTGAAGGTTCCTTTGCTGAATCAATTTTTAGATCAGACAGATTTACAAGGAAAAATGAGCTCGGGTGTGGTAGAACCTGTGGAATGGATTCGTACGGTAGAGATGGTCCGTTATTATGGTGCAAAGTTTATGGGTAGAGGCTCAGGTGAAAAGGTAGATCCGTCAGTTGCAGGTAAAGTATTGATGCAATATGAGCAAAACGGTCGTTAAGGAGTAGGTAGCGGGAATGTCACTGGAAAGGAGGAAGCGGATGTTTGGTAAGGGACGTAATACAAAGGACGGGGAATCAGGTGCTGTCACGGTCTTCCTCATTCTGATTTTGGCGGTCATGTTCGGTTTTATTGCTGTATTTATTGATTATGCAAGAATTGCTGCGTTGCATGTGCAGACCGAACGGCTGACCCATGCGGCGGTACGGTCAGTGATGTCTGCTTATGATCCGGCATTACAACAGGAGTACGGTTTATTTGCTTATGGTGAAGGCGGCGGAGAACAAATTATGGTCAAAGTGCTGAATGACAGTGCTCGGCGTACGGCGCGCGCGGAAACGCTGCCGCTTATGAATATGAAGCTGGATTCCAGCTCCCTGCAAATGGAAAGGAAGCTTGGTAAATATGCCATATTCAACGAGCAGATCCGTGAAGAGATGAAGTATAAGGCACCTGTCGATTTTACGTTTGAAGTGCTCGAAAAGTTGAAGCCACTCTCTCAAAATATGAAGGAAGCTTCACACACGGTAGATTTGCTGAAACGGCTGCAAAAGCTGTACGACAGACGAGAAGGCAAACTGGATGACATGCTGGAGAAACAGCGTAAGGCAGGAGCATATATGGAAGAGGTTCGTAAACGGATTACTAAACAGAGGGGTGCATATATGCCTAATCAGTATATATGGGATCCACTTGAGGTTGTAGCCGATATTGCTGCTCAGTATAAGCATTACGTGCATGTATATGAGGATAACAAGAAGAGTGTGGACGACGTAAAAATCATGCAAATGGAGAAGTATGCAAGAAGGGCAAGAACAGCACTGGATCGCCTGCAACAGGTCATGGTTAAAGCTGGAGAGGAGCATGACAAGCTGCTTGTGGAAGCTCAAGATCCGTTGAATGAAGCCCGGCAGATTAATGAGGAGATGCGCAAAGTCATTGCCCAATATAAGCAGAGGGCGGGCAATGCAGGCTATGACGAGATTTCCGCAGCCCCCACTCCAAGTGGAGGAGGCTACAATGCCGATCCGGCTGTAGGAAGTGCCCGGCAAAAGGCAGAGGATTTGTTGATTCCCGATAATGAGTTTGAGCAATGGGCAGCAGAAATCGAAAAGCAACGGACAGCTATAAATACTGCTAACAATAGAATAACGAGTATGATGCGTACCTTGTCCTTTTATACAGATCCATTTTTGAATGCAGACATGCTCAAGCAAGAAGTCGCTTCGACGCTTAAGGAGATAGATAAATACTTAAATGCGTATGCTTGGACTGGACCCGCAAATGTACTCGACGGTGAAGCCAGAACGATGGACACGCGACGCGGTCCGGACAAAGAACGCAAGAAAATGGAAAAAGAGGCGAAAAACAAGCTCAAGCAAGCTTATCGGATCATTGAGGTTCTTTCTAAAGGTAAACAAAGCGCTGAGCAATTCCGAGAGGTCGAGCAGTATTACAATGAAAGTATTTTGTTTAATCAGTCCACAACCAGTCCATCTATATCTGCTGATTTGTCCTATGACACCTATGATGCAGCGGGGTCTTCCATGGATAGTATGGATGGATTATACGAGGCGGCATCCAATTTACTGACTCAGCTGGGAGACGAGTTTTACCAGAACGAATATGCGCTTTCCTACTTTCATCACGTAGACTTCAGCCGATTTGGCAGTTTGACCGGATCAGGTGGAAAGGTAGGGAATGCCGCACAGATTTTAGGGGATCAACTGGAAGTGAATAATCAGGAAGTTGAGTACATCTTGTATGGATTCCATAATCCGACGGGTAATCTGGCATCTGCCTATGGGGAAATTTTTGCTATGAGGCTTGCCATTAGAACGATGGAGGGATTAGTTAAAAATAGCTCAAAAGGTAACCCGTTGGTCGTATTGGCGGCAGCCTTGTTATATGGAGTAGAGAAGGCGATTGAAGACATGGTCATGCTGGCACAAAAAGGGGATGTGCCTTTGTCTGACTTTCTGAAATTTCGAATGACGTATAAGGATCATTTGCGATTGTTCCTGATGCTCCATAGCAATAATGAGCGGAAAATGTCCCGTATGCTTGCTCTGATTCGCCTGAATACAGATGTCAATCCAGCTGAGCGGCGTACGTATGTAAAAGGTGAAGTCAAGAATGGGATGAGACTGTGGTTTCTACCGGGAGTGATGAAGATGCTTGGAGCTGCCTCCCAAGAAGGGGAGAGCATTAAGGGAAGTGTGTACTATGTCACGAAAACAGCGCATTTTTCCTACTAATCAGCATCTACGCCAGGTTTGTGGACAGGAGCAGCGTGAACAAGGAAGTATTGTTTTAGAAGCGTCACTGGCGCTGCCATTGTTTTTATTCTTTATTATTTTTCTCATTTATATGGTCCAAATGACGCTGGTATCTACAGCCTTGCAGACTACTGCTTCAGAAGCGGTTAAGCAGGTTTCGGCTAAAATCTACCCGGTGTCTCTAGCTGTGGAGGCGGCGTCCGAAATAGATGCAGCCCGCGAACCGCTGGATGAACTGCCTAAGTTATCCGTGAGTGAATATGCAAGCCAATTCGCTGCCCAACTGCCACCTCCAATCGGTGGTTGGGTAGAAAGTGCTGTTCAAGGCGGCAAAAAGCCACTGGAGGAGCTAAAGGGACGCTTGACGGAGGCTGTACTTGATCCTGTGCTGAAACCGATGCTAAAGCCTTTTATGGAGACAAGCATTCTGGAGTATGAACGTGTCCATATAACGAGCGTGCATATACCCTCTCTTACAGAAACTAAGGACCCTTATTTTAGAGTAGAGCTATCGTATGAGCTACCGATGAAGGTCCCCTTTCTGTATCGCAACATTGTGCTCCAAGCGGCAGCCGAGGAACGTCTTTGGGTCGGCGATACAGGAGAGGGAGCAGGTACAGGTGATGCGACAGGGGATAAGGATGCGAAGAATTCCATACAGCTGCTCGTCAAGCCTGAACCTGCTGTGAAGGGAGTTTACAATTTGATCAAGGCCAAGGTTAAACCCGGGACGAATGCAAGCCTTTCTGTACTTTATAAGTCAGGTGAAAGCACGGCTCAGCACTTGGGCTGGGCCACGGCTGATGCAGGTGGGATTATTGAATGGAATTGGTTCGTGGGAACGAACACGACACCAGGTCAATGGAGCTTTGTGATTGAAACGGAGGATGGCCAACGTATCGAGGTTCCGTTTTCTGTGCAGAAGACAACTGATGGATAGGCGAAATATAGACGTTTAGAGATAACTATGATTGATGGAAAAGGATTGGCAGTCCTACAAATTTCTATTTTTATAAAGGGGAAAGATCACATTGACGTGGATGTATATTGTGTGCGGAATTCTGCTGACGATTGCGCTGGTCACGGATTTAAGAAGCATGAAAATCCCTAATAAGCTTACAGTGCCTGGCATAGCAGTAGGCTTGCTGTTCAATACTCTGTTTGGGGGCTGGCACGGTTTTTTATTTGCTGTTGCTGGTCTTGGAACAGGCTTTGGATTCATGCTGATTTTGTACTGGATGGGAGCTATTGGTGCAGGAGATGTAAAGTTGTTCGGCTTAATTGGAGCATGGACAGGTGCTGCTTTTGCGTGGCAATCGGCTCTATATTCGATTTTTTTTGCAGGCATTATTGGTATAGGGATTTTACTATGGAGGAGAGAAACCATCATGAGATTGCGACGTGTGGCGTTTAATTTAGGAGGACTTTTCCTATTTCGTAGCGGCAAGGCGCTGATCAGTGGGAGAGAAGCGCATATCAGGTTTCCTTTTATGACGGCAGTCATTCCGGGGGTGGTCAGTGCTTATCTTTACTTCTTGTCATGACGTGTCCGCTTTGGGAGATCATGCTACCTCAGGAAATAAGAAAGGGTTAAGGAGGTCATGAATTGTTTGGTTTAAGCAGGGATTTTGCCCGGAATGGCGGGACCTTTATGATTCTAAACAAGGAAGGTGGGCTCAAGACCGATGATTTAAATTCTGTACAGACCAGAATGTTGACTAGTAATCGGATTCCTGGTCTGCTGGAACTTAGAATAAAAGAAGTCGATTTTCAGATCGAGTTACATTACGATATTTCGGGGAAACGTATGCTTTCCCAAGTATGGAAGGGTGGGAGTGTATCGACTTCTGATTTCTACCGAATTCTCTTTGAAGTAGCAGATACTCTTCATCGTAGTCCGCAATATATGTTAAATATCCGCCAGTTTATGTTGCACGAGGATTACATTTTTGTAAGCGGCTCGGGTACAAGGGAGACCGTCAGTTTAACCTATATTCCTTTGTGCAGTGTACAGTATCCAGAACAAACAGGCAGTTATTTTAAACAGATGATTATTCGTTTGCTGACTCGTGTGGCTCACGCTCAGGGAGAATTTATACAGCGCATACTTGATCTATGCGATAGAAATGAATTTGAGGTGGGTGCGTTAAAGGAATTACTGTTGCAGGGGATGGCGGCTGGTGAACAAAGCGTAGGCGGTCAGGATGAGGATAGATCATCTATTCATTCCTCTCATACCCTACTGGGTAACTATACAGATCGTGGCGAAAGAACGTACAGGCAAGAGCACCGGGAGACTCTGCAGGAAATTCAGGAGCTTAAGCGGGTCAATCAACTCAAGCAGTCTATAAAACCTGAAGAGAACGTCGAGGTAGGAACCGACGAAGAAATGGAAGATGCGGAGCCTAAATTGCAACAGTATAAAACATACATTGCTCTCGGATGTCTGCTCGCCTCGGCTATCGTTTGGCGCTACATTTATTTGGATCATCCAGAGACAGTGCCCTTGCTTATTTCAATTGTGCTGACTTTGGTACTTGTCGCTGTTGCTTATATAAGCTGGACGGGGAAATTAGAGCCTAATCGAGCTTCAGCTCATTTTTATAGTGAAGCAGTTCCTGTATTGGATTCGGAATGGTTAGGAACCACACCATCAGCACAACGGAAAAATGACCGTTATCAGGTAGATAAGTTGACTGGGTTTGTAGCAGGACGCCATCGCCAAGATAAACAATCCTTCGATTCGAGTGATCAAGCGCGGGAGAGCTGGCGTTGGACTCTTCCAAACTCAGAATCTAAAGGCGTGGGAAACCAAGCGGCGGGGGATCGAGAGAAAGTAAGTGCGAATTATGATTTACACGAGCCTTCGAGGAAAGGTATCGCGTGTGTAAACGAATTGGACGACAGTGATACCAGCGAGGCTTATTATAAGTCCTTATCCGGTGTCACGGAACTACTCAATACGATGTCCAAGCAGGAAACCGTGCTGCTTCGTCCGGATCAAGAGATACAGAGTCCACCTAATCAGCATTCGCCAATTGCTTGCTTGGATCGTAAGTTGCCCGGAAGTGGAGAGACCGAGCGCATACGGTTGCAGCCAGACCAATTCGTTGGAGGCAGCTTTATCATCGGAAGAGATCCACAGTTGGTCCAGTTTGTAGAGCACACGGATGGAGTCTCCCGTTCTCATATTGAGCTTTGCATAGTGGCAGGAGGACAAAACCATATGGTTAAGGATTTATCCTCGACGAACGGAACTGTGCTGAATGGAGAGCCTATGGTGCCTTATAAGGAGTATGCAATAAAGGAAGGAGACACTTTTAAAATCGCCGGAGTCTCTTATACTTATCGGTTGGACTCTTTTAAATCCTCCGATGCACCTTGAGTAAAGATTAAATGAATATATGTTAAGAAGAGGCCTATTGTATTCTGGGCTTCTTTTTATAAATAGAGGACCATTCATAGGCCTAAAACGTTGCAGCTTAAAGATTTTACTTCGTATATCTATCATACACAGAGTCCATTTTAACGCTGTTTGTGAGGAGAACGGAGTTCCTCTAGCGCTTCTTGCAGTGAAGGATAGTTAAACTTAAATCCGTGCTCCAGCGCTTTGCGCGGTATTACCTTTTGACCGTCCAATACAAGCGTGCTCATCTCACCCAATAGCTTTTGAACGAGAATGCCAGGAACGGAAAACCAGTGCGGACGGCGGTATACCTTAGCTACTGTTTTCCCGAACTGGTCGTTCGTCATGGGATGTGGTGACGAAGCGTTCACTGCCCCGGAAATCTCGGGTGTATGGATACAATACGAGATCAGACGAACGATATCCGCAATATGAATCCAGCTCATCCATTGATGGCCACTCCCTATTTTACCACCAATTCCGAAGACGTAAGGCATCTTCATGAGTGGGAAGGCTCCTTTTTTTCTGTCCAGCACAAGGCTGATGCGTAACTTAATTAGACGGGCATCAGCAGGATAGGCATTGGCAGCTTCCTCCCATTGCTCAACCACCTGGGACAGAAAATCTTCCGAACGACACGGACTTTTTTCGTCAAATGTTTCGGTCAGGGATGTGCCATAGGCCGCTACAGCCGAAGCCTGTATGATGACTTTTGGTTTTTTTTGCAGAGCATTCAACGCTTGAGCCAATCGGGATACGGATTGCAGTCGTGATTGAAGAATTCTTTGTTTAGACTTGTTCGTCCAGCGCTGATTCAGCGTCTCTCCTGCTAAATTAACGACCGTATCCGTGCCCTCCAGTAATTCAGGTTTTTGTTTTAATTCGTTCCAGCTCATATATTGCAAGCGAGGGCTCTCTTCATGGCTTACCAGCGGCTTGCGGGTAATGACTTTCACGGTATATCCGTCATCTAGCAGACTTTTGACCAGTGCACTCCCCACCAATCCAGTTCCTCCGCATACGATGATGTTCATCCAGCCTATTCTCCTTCCCATTCAAAAAAATGTTCCTGTTATAAAATATAACCTTTTTTGCTAAAAAAACTTCATGTTGAATGTATCTGTATACGCTACAGGAGGTTGATTTATTCTGATGTGTACTTTGTTCGTATATTCCCTTTATGGAGTCATCTAAAAAAAGCTGCCATAAAAGCTATGTTGTTTGATTTCAATAATCACGTTAAAATGATTAAATTAAAATAAGACAAGCATAACAGGATAAGGGGATGAATCAAAATCATGCTGAAAATTGGTTCTCATGTGTCCTTCTCGGACAAGGGTCTGCTCAGCGCTACAAAAGAAGCGTCTTCTTACGGGTCCAGCTCGTTTATGATATACACGGGAGCACCCCAAAACACGCGCCGGAAGCCGATGGAGTCCATGTATTTAGAGGAAGGCAAGCAGCTGATGGCGGAAAAGGGAATGGAAGATATCGTGGTGCATGCCCCGTATATCATCAATCTCGGCTCTTACAAGGAAAATACCTATGAGCTTGCGGTCAGCTTTCTTCAGGAGGAAATCCGGCGTACACATGCAATTGGTGTGAGAAATATCGTGCTGCACCCAGGAGCTTTTACAGATAAAGATGCAGAGTACGGAATTGGGCGTATTGCCGATGGTTTGAACGAGGTACTGAACGGTGTGAAGGAGACCGATGTCAATATTGCACTTGAAACGATGGCAGGTAAAGGCACCGAAATGGGACGTAGCTTTGAGGAAATTGCCTCTATTATAGATAAAGTAGAGCGTAACGAACGTCTTACGGTTTGTATGGACACTTGTCACATTCATGATGCGGGCTATGACATAGTCAATGATCTGGACGGTGTACTGGAGCAATTTGACCGTGTTGTCGGCTTGGATCGCATCGCAGTTGTTCACATTAATGACAGCAAAAACCCAGTTGGCGCTCATAAAGACCGCCATACTCCGATTGGATCGGGCTGGATTGGCTACCAGACCATTCATAATGTGGTTCACCATGAAGCACTTCAAGGACGTCCGTTTATTTTAGAGACACCGTGGATAGGAAAAGAAGCTAAAACTCAGCGACCCATGTATGAGGTTGAGATCGCCTTGCTTCGTGGTAATGTAAAAGAACGCTTTGGAGATGAGTTTTTGGGTCAGGTAGAGCAGCTGCATTCGTTTTTCAAAAAACAGGATGTGGATATCCGAAAATTTGTGCTGGATACCTGGGCTCTGCTGAAAAATGATGCTAAAGCAAGAAAAGCAGATCCACGTGAGCCGCTGGAACGTCTATATGACATGGTAACGGAAGCAGCGCTTTTTCCAGAGATGAGCGAAGAACACATTAATCAACGATTAATTGCCTGGTTTGCTGGTAGTCATTTGCCAGTGACGGTATAAGATAAGGGGGATGAATAGCCACATGGAACTTCACGTAAAACATCAGCCAAATAGCACTTCACCTACACATGAAAACCGTGCGCGCATGCTTGTATCTTGTCCAGATGGACCAGGTATTGTAGCGACTGTGTCCCGCTTTTTGTATGAGCATGGAGCCAATATCGTTCAATCTGATCAATATACAATGGACCCGTCCGGCGGTATGTTTTTTATGCGGATTGAATTTGATCTGCCCAATTTGAGTGCAGCACTGCTGCAATTGGAGCAGGACTTTGTCGCTGTTGCCGAGCAATTCCGTATGGAGTGGACGATTTCAGCGGTCAGCCGCAAGAAAAAGCTGGCTATTTTTGTGTCCAAAGAAGATCACTGTCTGGTAGAGCTACTGTGGCAATGGCAAGCAGGGGATCTGGACGCGGATATTTCATTGGTGGTTAGTAATCATCCGGATATGAAGGAGTATGTGGAGTCCTTTGGCATTCCTTATCACCACATACCGGTGACAGCTGATACCAAGCCAGAGGCAGAGCGCCGTCAGCTAGAGGTCATTGGCGAAGAGATTGACGTGATCATTCTGGCCCGGTATATGCAGATTATTTCACCCAAGTTTATTGAGCATTACCGCAACCGGATTATCAATATCCATCATTCCTTTCTACCTGCTTTTGTGGGTGGCAAGCCGTATGCCCAAGCTTATAATCGCGGTGTGAAAATTATTGGTGCGACTGCGCATTATGTAACC